>SABV01000088.1 GCA_009928855.1 Erysipelotrichia bacterium
CGGTATTCTTCCTGAACTGCCTGCAAAATCGGAACCAGCTTCGAACTGTCGCTGTTATAACGTTCGATAATTTCGCAGACTTTTTCGAACTTTCTCATCATGGTGTCTGATTGGCCGGTCATTTCACGACCTCCTGTCTGAATTTTCCTGACTGCACAAGCAGTTGCAGTTTTTTTGATAGAACGGCAAGGCCTGCAGCTAGATTCTCGTTCTGAATAACAACTCCATCAGGAACCTTGATCGCTGCCGGAGCGAAGTTCCAGATTCCTCTTATTCCGCCATCAATCATCATGTCTGCCACCTGCTGAGCCACATTTTGCGGGGTAGCGATAACGCCGATTCTTATCTTCATGCGGGCAGAGAGGTTTGGAAGCTTTTCGAGTGGTAACACCCTGACGTTGCAAAATGTTTTGCCAACGATCTGCGAATCGACATCGAAGGCTGCTACAATTTTAAAACCATAGTGAGCAAAACCTTCATACTGAAGCAGTGCCTTGCCAAGGTTGCCGACACCAACAAGAAAAGCTTCGTCAATGCGGTTCCAACCGAAAAAATCTTCGAGACATCTGAGCAGAGTATCAACCTGGTAGCCAACTTTCGGCATGCCTCTGATACCGGTAAAGGCTAGATCCTTACGAATCTGGGGCGGGTCAAGGTTGAGATCGTTGCCGATATGCGTACACGAAATAGCTTCTCTGCCGGCAGCAAGAACTGTTTTTAGATACTGATAATAAAGCGGCAGCCTTTTCAGAGTTGGTTCTGGAATATTAAAAACCTGTTTATCCATTATTTTATTTCTCCGAGTATGGGCTTAAATCTCGATATTCATGCTGCGCATTTTTATCAATATTTTTTTATCGATAAAAATTTCTCGATTACACTTTTAATATAAGACATATCGGCATGTACGTCAATCCCTGTTTGTGATTTTTTTCTCTTTTTTTTATTTGCGAGACTAAAATGCAGTTTAACCCGTATTCAGTATCGCAAATCATCAGATCACAAAATCAGTAGCCTATTCATAAAATAAACAAGGGGCCTGCCAATTTGATAGTCAGTATTGACCGGCACAGCGAAAGTTGAACAAACCACTCCAGAAATCATATCAATTCGCACACATAGAATTGCGGGGGTCTGGCGCCAGCTTGACCAAAAAAGGTTTAGACTATATTATGGCGTTAGTCTGACCTTACAGGGGAAGTTATGAAAAAACATACTCTTGCAATACTTGTAGCGAGTCTTTTTGCACTCTTTACCGGGTATTCCGTAATAGCTGCAGAAACAACAGCTACAGCAACTATTTCGGCAGTAAACAATATTGTGGTTGCCGGTGAGCCGCCCATTACTGAATATGCTGTCGATTGCCACATACGCATTCTCGAATTCGTTTTGGGAACCAGAATGACTGTTAAGCAGAAAAATGATTTTCTTGCGGCCATAAAAAAAGAGTGTGCCGAAATGACAACTGAAGAAAAAAACGGTTTTCTGGAAGCAGTAGAGCTCGTTGACACAATGGCAGAAATGGACGCGAAACAGCTGGAAACGGTTCAGAAAGTTCTTGCCAAAGATTTTCAGGAAAGCGCCACAGACACAGAAGATGACCCGGCTGCTCAACTCTATCTGCAATTACAGAACGAAAGTTTTAAAACCATAATCGGTCAGGAAAATTCAGGCATTACCAGGCAATCTTTCGATGCTTTTGCTGAATATCTGGCATTTGCAGCCCAGCCCGATAATCCGGTCTGGTTTGCCAGCGACAATCTCGAAAAGCTTGAAGTTTTTATTAAAACAAATTTTGCAAGCTTAACAGATGACGAAAAAGCCGCTCTTGAAGACTTCCAGCTGACGTGGCACATGATAAGAGCAGCATGGCAGGGCACTTCAGACACAAAGAAAAAAACAGCATGGAACAAATCACTTGCAGCCTGCGGCCTTAAAACAGCAGAACTTCCTGAGTTAAATAAGCTCAAAGCAGCTCTTTCAACCGATGTTTATGCTGACCTGCTTGATGAAGCCACAAAACTCGGCGTTGCACCTCTAGAGTGGTCTGCCAGCACTACTTTCAGAATCTGGTAAGAGGAGACTGCACGATGAAAAATATTGCCTTCAAAAAAAAATACCTTGTCAGTGAAGCGATTGGTGCCACCAGCCTTGACGAGTCATATCTTATCTCAGATGCCGAAACAGGGCTCGGCATGGCGACAGTCGAAGAGCATTCGACAACCGCTCAAAAAATAGCTAAAGCTTTTGTAGACAAAGCATTTTTACCCACTCGTCTCATCATGAAAACAACAGAGGGCACGACGGTTCTGGAAATGTTTCAGCCGGCATCGCTATTCAGATCTGTGTTTACTGTTCGTAACCCTGACGGCAAGATACTCTGCATTTTCAAGCAAAAACTCACTCTGCTTAACCCCGGGATTGTTGTCGAAGACGAGCATGGGCAGAAACTGGGCAGCATTATGGGCGGCTGGAAGCTGCGCAATTTTCAATTCAAAGACAATAACGGCAACGCCATTGCTTCGATCAAGCACCTTTTCGGAGGCGTAACCAAAGAACTTTTGACTACGGCAGACGACTACGAAGTTGATATTCTGGGCGACTCATCAATGACTCTCATCAGTCTTGCAGCAACAATCTGCATCGACTTTATGTATCACGAGTCCTGAATCAAACAGGCAGATCTCGCGCGATATCTGGCCCACGCTTGCAACAGAAGCCCCGCCAGATTTGCCGTTTTAAGAGACAAATCAAGAAAGCTTTCTGAAACCGGGTTTAAGTAAGCAAGTCGTATCAACTGGCAGTATAACTGGCGTATGTCGGCTGTTTTAAAATAGACAGTATCGCCGTCACCATCAAGCTTCCAGCGCTTTCGCATTTTCAACGCTGCAGCATTGCCGTCGCGCATTCTGACAATTGTGCTGAACGGCCCTGCCGGGCGATAAACATTGCCGGCAACATTTCGCATAGCCATGGAAGCTGATTCGGCCATAGCCTCTCTAAGAGTCTGCGGTGAAGAAGCCAATGGTTTTTCAACCGCAAAAGTATGCAAATTCGGTATCGTCGCAGCTGCCTGCGCACATGCGACCGGACAACCAGAGAAGAATAAAGGCACCAGCCCTGCCTCTGCAACTGAAGAGGCGAATAGTTCTGCTTCGGTAATGAGACAGCCATTTACTTCAACTGAAGCAAATTTAGAAGTTAAAGTATGCGGGATAAAGCCATTTGTTCCGGAGGCAGCATGCATACCGACCATCATCAGGCAATCAAAGCCGTCAGCTTTTCCGATTCCGGGGATTGGGCCAGCCCGATAACCCTGATCTATTTCGACACGGCTATCTACGAGCTCTCTGAAAATATTGTAGCCGGTTCTATGAAAATCTTTTACCCTGACACGCTCTACGCCGTTATCCAGCAGCCTTCTCGCAACCAGATCGACATCACGCGAGAGCTCTACGCAGGCACGAACCCAGCCATCATTTAAAAGACGGGCATCCTGGGCACAGAGACAACCGGTTGAGCCTTCTATATCAGCAATAATATATACCGATGAAGCCATCAGTTATTTTCTATCTTATCAAATCTGACCTCGTCTTCGATCTTGGTAAAGCCAGCGCCAATTATTTGCCTTGCATCGCCGACGATAACAAAGGCCTTGGGGTCAAATTCACTTATAAGTCTGCGAAGCACCGGCAGCTCACCACGTCTGACCGCTGTCAAAAGCACGCCAACAGGTTTCCCCGAGTAGACGCCAATAGCGTCGAGAGAAGTTACACCACGTCGAAGCTCTTCGATAATCGCCCATGCAATCTCATCAGACTGTTTTGAAATAATAAAAACCGTTCTGAAAACCGACATGCCCTCTAATACCGCGTCGATAACTTTGCTGGTAAAGAACACGGTTATCAGGCCAAATAAAGCGAGTTCTGCACCAAAAGAATAACCAGCCAGCAAGGTAACAATAACATTTGACACGAGAGTAACGTCGCCAATGGGTATACGGTAGCGATAATGCAGAATCTGGCTGACCACATCCATACCACCGCTGGTTCCGCCGGCTTTAAAAGTCAGACCAATACCAATACCCGATAAAATGCCACCATAAAGGCAGCCGAGAATTGGGTTGGTGGTCATTGGCGGGCACTTAAAAACATTCATCATCACTTCGATCAGAATTGAGGTGATGATAATAGAAGACAGGGTTTTCCATGCGGTTTTACTGCCGATGGTGTAGGCCTGCAAACCAATCAAAAAGACATTGCCCAAAAGCATGGTCATACCGACAGGCAGTTTCAGGGTAAAATAAAGTATGGTAGCAATGCCGGTAAGACCGCCCGGCGCAATTTTATTTGGCACCGTAAAGGCAACAAGACTGAAAGCCAGCAGAAAAGCACCAAATACGATGTAAAAAATATCGAGGGGTCTTACAGCATCCGACGACTTTGCCATGGAATCTCCACTTTCAAAAGGGCTTAAAAATCACCGGGCATTCTAGCACAAGAGAATGTCACAAACAATCGAGAAGTGGCGATCCTGTCGGGTAGAGAAAACTTGATTTTAAACGGCGGTTAAGTTAGCATTGTGCCGTGGGCAGCATGGTTGAACAGCTCTGACTTCAGTCTTCTACGTTAAACTGTCCGCGATAGAATATGACAAACTTGCAATGACTGCAGTTAAGGGTAAAGTAAGGGGTCTGGCGACCTGTATGGGATCTTCTGATCATCGGGGCGCTGCATTGTGGGCAAAGCATAAGTGGCCTCCTGTTCTGGCTTTCATACAATTTTCCCTGTCTTAGTAATATTATCGACACTTTTTAATGAAAACATTAGCGTTTTTTTCAAATAGTCCCAAAACCTTTCTGAGACAAACTTTCGGAAGGGCGAGTCTGTTTATGGCAGCAATTCTGTTGTTGTCGTCCATCGTTTTTTTTGTGATGGCTATCTGGCTGTACCGGTTTCCTGGTTCTTTTGCCAGAACAACAGCCGTAAGTCGTGCAGCAATTGAGCTTGAGCTTGCCAGAAAAGTCGCCATAAACCCGGCACAAAGCATACGCACTTACCTTTCTTTGCTGGCCAGAATGCCTGTTTTGCGGCAAATGCGTTCAGATGGGGTTTTTAAACCCACGATTAAAAATTTCAGAGACGATCTGATTCTTCTCATAGCTTCTTACGAACAGCAGGCCGGATTAATCTGGCAAAATAAGATAAGGTTTGATCGTAATCTTGCCTACTGGATGGAAATTCCGGATGCACTGAGACGCCGGCTGGTTATGGGTTTTTCTCTCAAAGAAGATGAAGAAGACTCTGAAGAAGAAGACACCCCTTATTTGCGCATAAACAACGATGAATTAAACAGAATGACAGCTCAAACACGTCTGGCGCCAGAAAGCATCGCCGCATTGTCTGTCGTTGTCAATGCCTGCCTTGAGCCTGTCTTAAAAATAGCCTCAATTATGGATCATATACCAGGATTCAGGAGCAATATTCTGACTAATGCTCCGGCCGCTGAGAATCTCTTTATTGCAGCACTCAACGATGCCTTGCCAAGAACAATCATCTTGAAAAATCTGCACAACCGTGTAATCGCCTCTGCCGGAGCTGCAGACACCACTGAAATAAGCCAGGACAACCGTGACTGCGTGGCCATTATCAGGGGAACCCCTTTTTTTTCTGGGCCGGTTAGATATGATCGGCATCAACAGAAGCCACTCTGGTGGGTAGCCGTCCCGGTGCGAAACGAAAAACGCGTTCCAATAGCCTGCCTTTCTGCATTGGTCGACATAAGCTTTCTATCTGACATAGTTTCGATCCCCACGCCTGATGGAACGACGAACCTGTTCTTTACCGATATGAACGGTGTTACCATCGGGCACCCCAACCGGGAACTGGTAGCCGGGCAGGTAAATATTGGCGCTTCATCGCCGGGTCATAGCGCAAGCCCTGGCAGTTTATCTCACAGGATAATCAACATAGATGGCCAGCCAATGCTTCATGCGGTTAAAAACACAGGGCAAAGTGGCTACCGGTTTTTGCCCGACTGGCTTGTGCATATACAGACCAATTCTGACATATCTGACCAGACCGATCATTTTATGGTAATTACATGCGTATTTCTGCTTGCTGTAGCTGGCATGTATGTTTTATCCTGTGGCATTGTACATTTATTTAAATTCATGAACGGGGAAGGTTAAAATGGCAGACTTTCGTCAGCTGTTTATTGTCGGTGTTTTGGCGACATGCTGCATGGCTCCGAGCTCTTTTGCCGCACCCAAAAGAGCCACTGACATAATGTCAGAAGCCCTGAGACAAAAAGCTTCTGGTAATCTTGAAGAAGCAATCGCAAACCTTGAAGATGCCGCCAACCAGGCGACTGCTTCTGTTCAAAAAAATCTCGCCCGCTTTATGCTTGGCGATTGCCAGCTTGAAGCTGGCAAATTTGCAGACGCCGCTGTTACATTTGCGGATCTGCTTGAATCGGTAGGCTCTTCAGAGGAAAAAGCCGAAGCCATATTTCGTCTAATGCAGGCGCAATCTGCTTTGGGCAACAAAAACAAAGTGACCAACCTTTACTCCAGAATGCGCAAGAGCCATTCTAAAAGCCCGTATTTTGAACTGGCACGTTCATTTATGAACACAGAAGGTCTTAAAGAAAGTGTCGAAATCGACTCTTTATCAGCGGCGTCATCAGATAAAACAACAGAAATCGCAAAAAATAAAACTTTAGCAACCCCTGAAAAGTCTGAACCAGCCGACGAAGACAAAACTATGACTTCGGTAGAATTGCCACAAACAGCAGACACAGCAGCTGAATCCCCCGCAAGTCCTCTACAAAGTAACACTACAGCGGCACCTGACCAGTCAGAACCTGCCGTTGAGTCTGCACAAGCTATACAGCCCAAAATCAAACCAGAAAAAACCCCGGACAAAAAAACAGCAACTCTGCTGAAAGAGATTCTGACAATCGAACAAGCTGCCGGCCCAGAAAAAGACGAACTGGTAACAAAAATTTTGAGCCTGCAAAATACTTTAAAAGACGGCGCAGATAAAACAGGCATGGACACAGTTCTTCTGGAACTGGCTGCAACTACGGCAAAATTCGGAGAATTGCTGGAAGCGTGCAAAACCTACGACAAAATTCTCACTCATCACCCCGCTTCGCCGCTTGTTGAAAAAGCTTATTACGAAGCAATCAGACTAAGAGCCGCCCTCGGGGTACATGACGCGGTAATTGGCTGGTCTAAAGCATTCCTGGCGGCATTTCCATCATCTAAATACAGAAGTAACGTAAGGGCTCTTGTAGAATATTCGCAGGCAGACGGCAAACTGGATCTTTCGCAGGCTCAAAGCTCGCCCGATAAAAAGGAAAAAGCCAGGCCGGCCTTTTCCAAAGGCAATAACGACAGTCTGCTAGCTGACCGCGAATATATAAGTGCCTCCAAAAAAATGAAAGATGGCAAATATAATATAGCGTTAAGTGATTTTAAAAGGGTTTCCAGAAAATATCCCGATGCTCCGCAAATCTGGTGGGATATAGCATTGGTTCATGTCCAGCTCGAAGACTTTAAAAATGCCGATAAGGCCATAAAAAAGATGCTCGCCCTCGAGCCAGACAATCAAGACGCAAACTCGTTGTCAGGGTATATTCACTACCGGCTTGAAAACTACGAAGAAGCCGCCAGTGCTTATGATCAGGCGGGCGAACCCGGAGGACAGGGAGTGACTTTTTTCGACGCGAAAACAGCTTCTGAACGCATGAAAAAATCGGCCGGGTCCAAATAAAGATTACGGCAAAATGAAGGAGAAATGAGATGAACAGCGACAATATTCAGGTTATTCGTTCTTATATCAAGGAGGGCGACTCAAAAAAGGCACTTGCCGAATGGGGAGCCGCTAAAATCAGCTATCTCAAAGCAATGGAAGAATTCACCAGTATCCGGGAAATTGATCCGAATGCGACTATGACACAGGACGAGAAAGACATAAAAGGCCTTATTAATGAGCGTTTAGATGAAGTAAACGAGCACCTGGCCTCTGTTCATCGCGAAAAGGGTCAGACCGCCCTTGTCAATAAAGCCTGGCAGGTAGCAATTGAAGAGCTCGAAGAAGCAACCCGCCTGACCAGAGACGAAAATATTGAATTTCTCGAAGAGCTAAAATCCCTGCTTGATAAGGCCAGAACAAAACAGCGTGATCACCTCATGCATTGCGAAATCACTCCATTCGTTGATCGCGGAGATGAGTTCAAGCGCTCGGGCAACTATGGTGAAGCCATTCTTGAATACCAGGCCGCTCTCAAGATCCTTGCAGGCATGCCAGAAGATCACCGTTTTGTCACTTATCTTAAAAATGCACTTACCGAATCACGGCGCAGCATTATCAGACCCTACCTTGCTAAAATAAGCAAAGCCTGCCACGCAGGAAAATTTGTTCAGGCCTCAACGCTGCTTAAAAGAGCCCAGCTGCTTCTAGACAACCGTGACAACGTTTACCATGCTTTTCTTGAGCAACTCAAGGAAAAAATCCACCTGAATCTCAAAGAAAACGAAATCGTCGAAACAGAAGAATTTGAAGCACCTGAAGTATGGGAACAGGCAGTAAAAGATTACGAAGAGGCGCTTGATCTGTATTCTTCTTTTACGGTTACCGACCCATTTGCTCCGGCTTACACCGGCGTAAACGTATTTGAAGACCGCTTCATTGAATCACGCAAAAAGCTTGGTAAGCTTTATAAAACCCGTGCAGACCGCATGAGGGATCAGGCAAAAATCGAAAAAGCAATTCGCAACTATAAAGAAGCCATCAAGCTTTTGCCCAGGTCCGACAAAATGTTCCATGAAGCATTCAAGGAAATGAAAAAATTACGCGCCCAGTTGGCTACTCCAGAATAAATAACTGATGAGCTCGAAGAAAAACAGCACAAATACCGACGACATAATATCCGGCACCGGCGAAATCATCAGATTAACTTCTAAAAAGCCCGTAGTATTGCCGCTTTGGGAGTTCTTTCTTGCTGCATTATTTGCGCTGGTTTTTGCACTGCTGTTTTTCTTCGGGCACTTCAACGAACTCGAAAATGTCACCGTCGATTTCAGGTTCAATCAACGGGGCGAATTACCACGCAATCAAGATATTGTGCTGATAAGCATCACTGACGAATGCATAAATGAACTGGGCGCATGGCCGTGGCCACGCGCAGTTCACGGAAAATTGCTTGCAACTTTAAAAAGTGCAGGAGCCAAGGTTGCTGCATTCGACATAATGTTCAGAGAGCAATCCACACATGGCGAAGCCGACGATGCTGAATTTGCACATCAAATCAAAAATTTCGGCCGGGTGGTGCTGCCGCTTGTTTTTCAAAAAACGACGCTGCTTGATAGTGAAACTTTTGAAATGATCGAAAAAGTTGCGGCAGAACGTTCTGTTACAACCCTTCTAGATGCAAAACCAGTTGAAGGCTTTATTGATATTGAATACAAAACCCTCAACCCCGATGGTGTTATTCGCAAACTTCTGCTTCATAAAACGGTCGATGACTTAACAAGTTATATTTTTGGTCTCAGGGCTGCCTCAACCTATCTTGGCAGCAAACCGATATATGAAGCCCATGGAATGCGTCTTGGCGACCGCCTCATACCTTTCTTTGACTGCTACGAGTCTCTAGCTGGCAAAAGACAAAAGTCATATCTCATCAACTATGCCGGAGGCAACAGACATTTTGATGAGATAAGCTACGCAGAGGTTATAAAAGGCAAATATCCCCCGGGATTTTTCAGCAACCGGCTCGTTCTTGTTGGTACACGCGCCACAGGAATCTCTGAAGATCTCAAATTTTGCCCGTTTGGGGCTATTTCCGGGGTAGAAATCCATGCAAATCTGCTGCACAATATTCTCAATCGTCGATTTTTACACCGTTCTTCAGTAGAAACAACAATATTGCTAATTTTTGTATTTGCCTTCGGAGTCGCCTATCTGCTCTGGAAAAGCCACACTTTTTCGGCCAACATAATATGTCTTGGCGTTGCGGGCATCTGGGCGCTGGCAGCGCTTGGCCTTTTCAACTATGACATCCTCATGGAAATTGTTCCAATCTGCCTGTTGATACCTGTTCAATGGGCTGTAACGAGGCTTATTCAGCAGTTTGTCTCTCTGAGCGAAAAAAATTATGATCTTGCCAAAAAAGTAAGAGAGCTGGCTATCATCAACGAAGTAAGCAAGGCAGTGAGTTTCATGGGTGATCTTGGTAAAACTCTTGATGCCATTTTAAGCAGAGGAGTTCAGGTACTCAACGCTGAGCGCGGCTCACTGTTTTTGCTCGACGACAAATATGAAGAGCTGGTTGAAAAATCGGTAATTTTTGGGGTTAAAGGCGAGGCTTCTATAGACGATGAGCTGAAGCAGCAGTTCAAAAGCGGCAAAGGCATTGCCGGAGAAGTTTTTAACTCGGGTAAGCCCAGACTCATTCAAAATGTACGCAAAGATAAAACCTTTGCATTTCGTGACTCAGAACGAGACAGTATGCGCACTCTTATTTGCGTTCCTCTGCTGTTAAAAGATTCGGCAATCGGAGTCATGAACATTGTTAATAAAATTGACGGGCATTTTAACGCAGAAGACATGCAAACGGCTCTGACGATGGCGAATCAGGCTGCGGTAGTAATAGAGAAGGCAAGATTGTTCAACCTTGCTACCGTTGACGGCCTGACCGGTCTTGTTGTCCGTAGACATTTTCAGGCTAAGATGGAAGAAGAATTCAGAAGAGCGAGGCGCTATAACAAACCTCTCTCATACCTTATGACCGACATAGACCACTTCAAAAAATTCAATGACACCTGGGGCCACCAGGTCGGCGATATGGTCTTGCGGGAAGTGGCACGCATCGTAAGAGACAGCGTTCGCGATACCGATATTGCAGCCCGTTACGGTGGCGAAGAGTTTTGCGTAATTCTGCCTGAAACTGAGCCCGAAGGTGCCATGCTTTTTGCCGAAAGGCTGCGTCAGTTAGTAGAAAGCGCATCTTTTGCCGGCCCACAAGAACCACTGAAGGTTACAATAAGTGTCGGGCTTTGCTCTATACCTGTAAATCAGCCGGAATCAGCCACCGAAATGATAAAAATGGCTGACGATGCCCTTTACGTCTGCAAGCGAAATGGCAGAAATCGCGTAGAGAGAGCAGACGCAACACCGCAGGAAAAAACTCAAAGCTGAGAAGCAGATAAATCGCCGCGCTCCAGATTCAAAGACTTAAGGGTGCGATAAAATGTTGCTTTATGGACTCCAAGGATTTCTGAGGCGCGGGTAATATTACCGCCCGCTTTTTGATAAGCCTGGCGAAGATCTTCTTCGGTCAGCTTCTTTTCTGATGAAACCGGCACTGACCCATTTTTCCCGGCCATCCCCAAAGGAATTGCTGTGCGGTGAGGAAGCATCGTAACGTCTGTATAATCAGCAACTCCGGCGTAACGAGCCGCACTCAGGCGCTCTTCATACCATTCCTTAAGAGACCTGAGCCCTATTACATCTGACTGATTTTCAGCAAAAAGCCTCTCCATAAGATTACGAAGCTCTCTAACATTGCCTGGCCATTGATACTGTCTGAGAAGGTGCACTGCTTCACGCGTAAGGCACGAAATATTGCGTTCGTATCTTTCGTTAAGAATTTTTATAAAATGCTGAATAAGCAGTTCGATATCTTCTACCCTTTCACGAAGGGGCGGAACTTTTATCTGCAAAGCATTGATACGATAATAAAGATCTGCCCGAAAGGTATTTGCCTGGCTGGCCTTTTCGAGATTGTGGTTTGTTGCTGCAATAATACGCACATTAACTCTGGTCGGCGTTTCTGAGCCAACACGCTCAATCTGCGAAGTTTCGAGCACGCGCAAAAGCTTTGCCTGAGACAGAGCCGGAAGATCGCCAATTTCATCAAGAAAGAGCGTACCACCGTCAGCACGCTCAAAACGACCGCGATGCGACTTGATAGCCCCCGTAAAAGACCCCTTTTCGTGCCCGAAAAGTTCACTTTCAAACAACGTATCGGTGATAGCAGAACAGTTCATGGTTACGAAAGGCCCGCCCGACCGCCTGCTGAGCTTATGGATCGCCGCAGCAATTCCTTCTTTGCCTGCACCGGTTTCACCTGTTACAAGCACAGCAGCCTCAGATGCGGCATACATGCGAACCTTATTAAATACCTGCTGCATCTTTTCTGAAGTTCCGATAAGCCCGCAGAACGTTGCATTCTCCAGCAGCTTAGGGGGTGCCGAAGCCACCTCCTGAATAAGAACATGAGTAAAATCCTGATTATTTGTGCCATGCTTCTTTACTGAATCAAGAAGAAGCTGGTGACGTTCACCAGCAGTATCGGTAATCACAGCACGAAAACCACCCATACACGCAGAACTATCGCCGGTACATTTTATCAGCTCGCAAATTCCTGGGATTAGCGGCTCAAGAACCTTATCGGCTGGTTCACCAATAAGATTCTGTGCAGTATAGCCCATGTAACCGGCCAACCATTCGGGAATCTCCACAATATGAGGCTTTCCATCAGAATCGCTGAATACAAGGTTGCGAGTCGGTGGCAAAAGCAGAAGGGGTTGCTTTTCTGTGTTCATCATAGTTTGATAATATTACAATTTATTGCATTTTTTTTCAACTGAACTTAAGAATGAAACCGGCAAACGCACTAAAACACGTTAGATTCTCAATTGAACTGGATTCTTGCTTTCGCGCTAATGACGTAATCTGTGCGCAGAAACGGAATCCATGAATTTAATATGCGTTTGCCCAAAGAGAACGAACAAAC
>SABV01000460.1 GCA_009928855.1 Erysipelotrichia bacterium
CTTATCAGACAACTTTTGTTTGCGTTGATTGCGGTCTATATTGCCGTAACGATCGTAGGCTGCTCCAGCGCAAATTCAATATCCTCGCTAAATCCTGTTGCCGCTGACCCTGAGTCGTCAATCACTCTTGACGACGGTTCAGAAGTAAAGACCGCTGAACTGGCTCCGGTCGTGAATGTGTTTGCTTCAAAAACTGTTGTGGGGCCTGCTGCAGAGATTGATCTGCGCGCAGAAGCAATTGATCCGGCAGGTGGTCAGATCGACCTTTCCTGGGAAGCAAATACAGGAACGATTATAAGCACCAGTGGCAGCAAAGCTGTTTGGCAGGCACCTTCTCAAACTTCAATTGCAAACATAACCTGTATCGCAACAGATGTTCGCGGCAAAAGTACAAAAGCAGAACTATCTATCGAGGTTATAGGTAACAGTATGTATCGCCTGGTTATAAATGCAGACAGAAGTTCAATTCTTACCAGCAGAATAACCGGTGATGTGTCGAATCCATATGTGCCCGTTGCCGGGGCAAGAGTTGAAATGCAGGGTTTGGGAGATATCGGTTTGACCGATGCTGCAGGAATGGTCGAATTTAACATTGACCAGAGTTCCAGGGTTGCAAGTTATGCTCAGGTTGTCGTTAAATACCTCGATTGGGAAATTTCTTATGTTGCTTCTCTGGTTGTCGCAGGTGAGATGAGGATTCTTGATAATCTTACCTTTTATCCTGGTTACGATGGTGTGAGTGTGGCAATCGCAAGAGGCGATTCATTTGCTTTAAAACGCGGCATGCTCGAAGTAACAGCTGTTGAAAACAGCGCCGGAGAAATAAAGCCGGTAGCGGAAGTAACTGTCGATGCAGGAGCAGGACAGGCAGTTTCTGCGCAGACTGATGGCAGAGCGCTTCTTTCTTCAAGTAACCTTGGCAGTTCAGAAGTGGGTATCAGGCTCACTAGAAATGGTTATCAGAAGATAGACGGTTACAATGTGCCAGTGGCCATAGATGGTTTGACTCTGGTTCGGGCAAGAATGGCAAGAGATGGTACGGTTACCGAGTCTGAGGCTATTGTTTCCTACACAAGACCTTACAACGGGCAAACCGGTTTTCCTGTTTCTGGTCCATTTGAAATTGGTTTTGGCCAGCCAATGGAAAAAGATACTATTTTTAATAGTATCGGCCTGATGATTCAGAACAAGAAAACTGGTTCTCTCATGGCTTTTTCAGGGAGTGAAATCAAAAATCATTTTCAGGTTGAGTGGAAAAACGATACTGTGCTGAAACTCTATCCGAAAGTTATGTTGAGCCCCGAAACCCGTTACAGTATGCTTATCTCTCAATGGGAAGCCAGGGCCCTTGATGGTCGTATTCTCAAAAACTACAATGGTATGTATGGTGAGTTTGTTACAGACGTAGACCCCTTACCGTCAATTATTTCGACCAGCCCCAAAAACGGTGACACCAATGTTGGGCGCAATGGGCCTTTTATGATAAAGTTTGATCGCAGCATGCGCCCCGCTTCTCTCTACGAAGACATCGAAATAGAAATCAGCAACACCGAATCGGGGTCGCGCATAACTATCGATGGTGCCACTCTGAAAAGCTATTTTTCAGTAACCTGGAAAGAAAATAACACTGTTGTTGAGCTTGTACCATATCGCATGCTCAGTGCTGATGCTTCTTATCTCGTTAGACTCAACCGGTGTGGTTTGATGTCTGAATCCGGAAAAAAGGTTGCGGGATTTGAAAAGCTTTGGGGACAGTTCAAAACCGCGCAGCTTTAAAAGATGGTAAGTTAAATGCCTTTGCGCATTATTGCCGTTGGCAGAGTGTCCATAATTATTATCAGATCGAGTAGAAAAGACATATTTTCGATGTAAAAAAGGTCGTATTCGATATGATGATGAATTGGCAGATTCTCAGAGCGGGCATAAACTTGCCATAAGCCGGTTATTCCGGGCTGTGCTTCGAGGCGACGGCGTTCGAGTGCCGTGTATTTTTCTGTGATGAACGGCATTTCAGGTCGTGGCCCTACAAGGCTCATTTCGCCTTTAAGAACATTCAGAAGTTGTGGGAGTTCGTCTAGACCGGTTGCTCTGAGAAGTCTTCCGGCTCTGGTAATACGCGGGTCACTCTTTTCTCTGGGAGTTTCGGCGTATGCCTGGGTGCTGCTGTGCATGCTTCTGAATTTAAGAATCTCAAATTCTTTGCCGTTTTTACCGGTTCGCCGTTGTTTGAAAAGTGCCGGACCGTGCGAATCTGCCTTGATGACAAGGCAGATTAAAACCAGCAGGGGAGACATAATCACCAAAGCAGCCAATGAAGCGACAATGTCGAACAGTCGCTTGGTTGCCAGGCTTATAGTGCGGCTGGTTGGCGAAGTCAGGCTTATTATAACCGTTCCGTCAAAGAAGAGGCCCTGAAGATTTCGTAGATAAAAATTAGTAAAAGAAGGCACTACGTGAATCACCATGTCCTGATT
>SABV01000461.1 GCA_009928855.1 Erysipelotrichia bacterium
GATATAAAGCCAGAAGTTCGCCAGGTCAGTCAAATCATTGATTATTGTCGTGCTTTTCAGCTTTTCGTAATTATTCTGGGCATAAAATTTTCTTAGACCGGTTTCCTTCGATTTATCGTTATTTTTGGCCCTTACAATATGGGTATAGTATCTGAAAATCTCGTCCAGATTTATCCCGGCACTCTTACAGATGCTGGTAAGCTCTTTCCAGGCATTTGTAAAAGTCTCTTTCGCCGAACTGTCTGGCTTTGACTTGTATATCTGAGCTTTGAAAATATCAGAGTCAGAAAGTGGCAGACCCCTGTCGTTAAGAGTTGAGAAAATGGTCAGGGCAGTATCTGAGTTATTGCATTCAATCGGCAGAATAATGCATTTGTGCAAAATTGTTACACAAAGTGGCTGCCACTGCATCGGCGCATCTTTGGCATACTGTTCACATTTGTCTTTAAAAAAATTGAAGTTGATAGAATACAGGTCTTTAGCTGAGCTATCAGCAAAGCCCGTTTCTAAAATATCATGAAATGCTGCCTTATCGTCATCTGTCGCCACCAGCGATTCGACATGCAGTTTTTTTCTGTCTGCTACCTGCTGGGAAATACTGTCAACATCCCAAATGCATGGTGCCAGCTGGTTTTTGAGGCCGATTACATTCAGGTCTTCAGGCATATTCTCAAGCTTTTTATAAAACGCTCTTAGAATGAGGAAAAAAGAGGTTATTCTCTGCTGCCCGTCAATGATCTCAATATTATCTTCGTTACTTTCATTTTTGCAGGAAACAATAGTTCCGAGAAAATATTCATCAGATTTTGCCCCAACGGGCATAGACTCATGAAAATCTCTGATGTCGTTCCATAAAGTCTCACATTTTTCCATGTCCCATTTATAAGGCCTTTGAAAATCCGGAATGATAAATTTCCGGTTCTGCATTTCTGATAAAAGTTTGCTGATTGTTTTGCGGCTGACGCTAAGTTCTGGCATTACGTATCCTTTCTGTGATTGTGTTTATTATAGTTACCAGGGTTCGCTGAGCTTGTTGATGATGTCGCGACGGGAGAGGACTTCGGCGCAGCGCTCCCATCGGTTGGCTTCGGGGTCTACTGAGTTGCGATATTTAACGCTGAAGGCGTTCTGGGCGGCTTTGCGTTCGTGAATGTAGGCGTCGATTCTTGCTTTTAACTGGTTTTCGTCTTGAATCCAGTCGTCGTCGATGGTATCGGGCAGGCTGCCGAAAATATCGTAAGTGTCGCGCATTCGATCAGACAGAACACCATATATTTTTTCATCTTGGGTATCGCCGTAGACAAGATTTAACATATCTACGTATTTGCGTGCCTGGCCGAAACGTCTGATGCGGCCGAGCCGCTGTTCCAGACGTGAGGGGTTCCAGGGCAGGTCGATGTTGATGAGGGTGCCGAGGGTTTGCAGGTTAAGACCTTCGCAGGCGGCATCGGTTGCCACTACCAGTTTAATTTCGTGTTTACGGACTGCCTGTTTGATGGTTTCACGCTCGACGCTGTTGAACTCGGTTCCTTTATACAGTCGGCTTTTACCGACACCGGCATAAACGGCGACAACCTGATCAGGGTATGACTTTGCCAGTTCGCTGGCTACCCATTCAACAGTATCGTAATATTGACTGAAGATAATGCAGCCGTGTTCCAACCAGGTTTTGCCATCAGTTGGGAACTCAGTCAAAAACCATTTGACCGTATCGAGCTTTGAATCAACAGCTTCAGGGCGTGAGAGCTGCTCTTCGATTTCCTGCAGGCAGGCGACTTCATCGGGTGACATGCTGCTGAGAACATGCTCGACCTGTTCAATATCGTCATCTTCGGTGTCGTAGTCATCGGCCATGCTGTGTTTAAGCATTTTTTGCGCGGTTTTCAGACCAGAAGCAAAACTCGAACAGATACGCTGCAGCAGCAGGGTTTTCATAAAGCCGCCTACTGGCGCACGGCTGCTTAACAGATCGCAAAACTCCCCGGCTTTTTCATAAGCAACCTGGAAAGGAGTATTGGTTGAAATGCCAAGCCCCATGAATCTTGACTGATAGAGATAGCTTTTTACCAGAATCGGGTGGGTATTAACGCCAACCTTTTCAAGCAGGCCATCGTCTTCGAGCTGTTTGCGCTTGCGCACCACCACATGCCTGAGAACCGGGTTGTATTGTTGAAAAAAGCAGGGTTCAAGGCATTCAGAGAGCCACATCTCTTTAACAAGGTAATCGAGATTGTCAAAATCATGCGAGCAGTCGAACATATCAGGCCTGATACTCAAGTTATCTCTGATGTTGGCGACAATCTGATGCTCGTTTGCTGGCGGTAATGGGTTACGCAGCCAATGCCAGGCATCTTCACTTGAGTTTACAACAGCTTTGCCGGTTATTAAAGGTATCGCAGTTTCATGTTTTCGCCAGGGAGAAAGAGTATCGCCCAGCACAAAGTTTGCCCCGCTGCTTAGTATGCTTAGA
>SABV01000462.1 GCA_009928855.1 Erysipelotrichia bacterium
ACAAAGAAGCAACGCGCCATAAAGTCCCATTCAGCGTTTCGGGATCGCATTTTTTCAAGTTCCAGCTTGCGAAGCTCCGGGTCTGTCCAGAGACGAATATGACGACCGGCAATTGCACGGGCTTTGGGAGGAACAGCGTTGTCAGCAGCAAGATAATTTGTATCTGGCTGATCAAAAAACTTTGCTGAAACCGGCAGCCATATTACGGCTGCCAGGCAGAGAGAGGTGATTCCCCTGCATATCTTATTTTTTAAAACGCATTTAAGAGACATGCTCATAAAATCCTCATCGTTCGTTTTCACTCTGAATACCGCTTCAGTCTATTATAAACCCTGCAAAAATCGCAAGATATTCATCAGTCACAGATAATTGATGCGTTGTTTTTTGTCGGGTTTTAAGTTAGAATTGCCCACACACAATACTTTGCGCAAAACCACACAGCGGAGGACAAGCTCCAAATGACTCTTTCAGGCAACAACGGGTTGGTCTGGCCATCTATTTCTCAACAAATGCATCTTGGTTGGTGGAAAGGCGATCTCGCCTCTCTCAAATCAGAGGGTGCTGATCTGCAAACACTGCTCGGAAATTTGACCAGGCCTGTTTTTGTAGTGCTCAAAGATGGAAAGTTGTATTTAACAAACCAGGCTGATATATCTTTTGACCTTAATAATCGCCCTGCCGGCGGTTTTCCGCTAATGGGCTTCGCTGCACCAACGATTCTTGAGAATCTCGGAGATTCATCGTTCTGCCAGGACCACGGCCTGCGCTATGCCTATGTTGGTGGCTCAATGGCACACGGCATAAGTTCTCCAGAAATAGCCATAGCTCTCGGTCGCAGCGGCATGGTCGGTTTTATCGGTGCTGCAGGCGACTCGCCTGCAAAAGTTGAAAAAGCCATTCTGCAGATGAAAAGCCTGAAAGAACCGGTACCGTTCGGATTCAACCTGATTCATAGCCCGAATGAGAAGGGCCTGGAAGACGTAATTGTCGATCTCTATCTGAAACATGGAGTCAGGCTGATTGAAGCCTCTGCATTTCTGGCCATGTCCTTGCCACTGGTTCGTTACCGTGTTACCGGCATTCATGAAGATGCCAACGGCCGTATCGTGACGCCGAACAAGGTAATTGCAAAAGTAAGCCGCGTTGAAGTCGCCTCGAAGTTTTTTGCACCACCGCCCGAAAAAATGCTGCAGAAGCTTGTCGAAGCAGGCTTTATTACTGAGCATCAGGCCAAGCTGGCCACAAGGATTCCGGTTGCCCAGGATCTTACCTCTGAAGCAGACTCAGGTGGGCATACCGATAATCGCCCGGCTGTTTCACTGCACCCGACAATGGTGGCTCTGAAAAATAGAATGCAGGAAGAACACAAATATGAAATGCCTCTTCGGGTTGGCTTTGGTGGAGGCACCGGCACTCCAGCTTCTGCTGCAGCCGCTTTTGCCATGGGCGCAGCTTATCTGGTAGTCGGCTCAGCACATCAGGCATGCGTTGAGTCGGGCACTTCAGACGCAGCAAGACTCATGCTCGCGAATGCCGGCCAGGCCGACATTGCAATGGCTCCAGCAGGAGACATGTTTGAAATGGGCGTTACAGTGCAGGTCCTCAAGCGCGGCACCATGTTTGCTATGCGCGCACAGAAGCTTTATGAGCTTTTCAGAAAATATGACAGCATTGAAAGCCTTCCCGCAGCAGACCGGCAGATGCTCGAAAAGACAATTTTTCAGGATTCCATTGATAATATATGGAAAGGCACGGCAGATTTTTTCAGACAGCGAGACCCATCACAGCTTGAAAAAGCAGAACAAGACCCGCACCACAAAATGGCGCTGGTTTTCAGATGGTATCTCGGATTGTCTCCGCGATGGGCCGTAGCCGGTGAAGAGTCGCGCAAAGTTGATTACCAGATCTGGTGCGGGCCGGCTATGGGTGCGTTTAACGAATGGGCCAAAGGCAGCTTTTTTGAAAAACCTGAAAATCGCAAGGTTGTCGATGTAGCTATGAACCTGCTCTACGGTGCGGCTCTTGAGCTGAGACTGACCCAGTTGCGCAACCAGGGGCTCAAATTCGCAAATCATCTCAGTAATGTTGCTCCCAAAACCCTTGATCAGATCAACAGTCTGATTTAACGGGTTAATGCAGCCTGCCATAAATAAATATCAGCTGCTTGAACCCGGCCGGGTCGACATCTGGGTTGTGAACACTGCAGAACTTGCAGCGTTGAATGATGCGTTTCTCAGATGCCTGAGTAACGAAGATTGTCTTCGACTGCAACGTTATACAAACCTGGCGGCCCGCAACATGTTTCTGATATCGCGGGGTTCGTTACGCATGCTTCTGGCAAAATATCTCGGTCTTGAACCTGCCAGAATCATGATTGCAACCCATGAACACGGCAAGCCATTTCTGACAGACCACCCGCAGTTTTTTTTCAACCTGTCTCACAGTCGCAATATAGCATTGATCGCT
>SABV01000463.1 GCA_009928855.1 Erysipelotrichia bacterium
GGGCGGTCTGTTTGCTGAAAATAAAATTGCCGCTCAACTCACCGGGCTTGGCAGACTGGCGCTCATGGCCGACCTTAAAGAGCCGGCTGCGAATGACTTTTATCCGAGAGATCTTGACGAAATCGACGCCTCAAACGCCGAAATCAAAGGTGAGTTCGCGGACAACGGCTCAGGTTTGGACAAAAATTCTTTCACAGTGCAACTTAACGGACTCAAACTTCCCAACGTGAAGTTAGATGAAAACGGAAAATTCACCTATAAATACAGAGGGTCTTTGCCGAAAGGTAAACATGAGGTCACTTATTCCGTTAAAGATTTGGCAGGAAATACTTTGAGCAAAGCGGTCAGATTCGCTGCCGTAACCTTTGAACTTGAAGAATTCACGCCCTATCCGAGCCCTGCAAGAGGCAACAGAGTAACCTTCCAGTATAAATTCGGTCTCACACCCGACTCAGTGAGCATGAAAATATACGACACGGCGGGTCATTTGGTTGCAAATCTTTCGGACAGCTTCAGCGCTGCTAACGGCAGAGTAAACTACGACCTGACGAACAGAAAAGGAAAAAGAATTGCAAACGGCGTATATTTCTACAAACTTAAGGCAACCAAGAATGGTAAGTCCTTCAGCAAAACCGGTAAATTTGCAGTTCTGCGCTAGTCATAAGGAGAAAAAACATGCTTAAGAAACGTCTGTTTGCGATTTTAATAGCAATCCCAATCTTGTTAGGCTTCACAGGGTGCAGCGGCGGCGGAGTAAACGGTGAAGGCACGAGCAGCACACCGGCGCCCGATATCAATTCCGTCATAAGAGGGAACGAGTATTTAGAAACCGGATGGGACTATATTAACAAAGGGCTTTATGACAGCGCAGTAACTCAGTTTAACAAAGTGCTTGAAAACTCGCCGACAATGCAGGAAAAAGCTGATGCAAACAATGGCATCGGTTGGGCAAAAAGCTTTGGCGGCAAGCTTAAAGACGGTATAAAATGGTTTATTCTGGCAAAAGAATTGAATGATGACGCTAAAGTCGGTTTAGCTTCGGCTTATATGCAGCAAGCTTCAAAAACCGATATGGAAGAAATCATTGAATTGTTGTTAAACGATCTTGGCAAAGGAAAGCCAAACTTTGAATACAAAGCTTCGCGACCTGTCGGTGTAACGAATGCGGAAGTGCACGCCATGCTAGCCTACGCTTACGCCGCGACCGACAAAGACGACGATGCTTATGTTCAGCTTGAGTTCGCTAAAACACTGGACCCGAACTATGAGCAAACTACTGTCGGACAAATAATTAAAGTAATAGAATTCTTATTAAATTAATCTTTATGCCGACAGCTTTAAGGAATATATGCATTCGGAGGCAGTATCAGCCATGAAATATAAAAACAAGGTCATCGCTTTTGTTTTGTTGGCGGTGGTCGCACTATTTGGCACCACCGGGTGTTTTGAAACTTCCACGAAGCCGGTAAGAGGAAACGTCACCGGAAAAGTTTACGATTCTAACGGTAAAGCCCTACACAGAGCAAAAGTAACAGTTTACGGCACCTCTATGTCAGCTGAAACAGACGAACTCGGCAAATATGTGTTAAACGGCATAGAACCGGGGCAAGCCAAATTAACCGCAACTTACAATGAAAAATCTGTTGTAAGAGTCGTAGAAGTTAAACGGGGCGAAACCATAGAGGGCTTTGACCTGACATTTGCGGTAATTGACGGCTTGCCGCCGGTAATAACAGGCGTTACCGTTGCAAGCATTACCGAAAACATCGCCGTGATAAATTGGGTTACGAACGAATCGGCAAGTTCAATAGTTGATTACGCAACCGGTCCTGTCGGGTTGGGCATTTACAACATGTGCGCCTCTGACACCGGAATGGTCACCGAACATTCGCTCACTCTTGAAAACCTGCTTCCGGGACAGATTTATCATTTTAGAGTGCGTGCAATAGACTTTGAAAAAAATGAAGGTATGTCGTCAGACTATCAGTTTATAACAGAAAAAGGCGATGCGCCCGCGATGCCCCTGAACTTCGCGGCAGAAGTAGCCCCTGAACAAGAAAAATTAAGTTTGTTTTGGCAGCCGAACACAGAATCTGATTTGGCCGGATATAACCTGTACAGATCAGAAAGCATGAACAGTAATTACACAAAGGTTGCCACAATAGCCGCAAGCGATGCCGACTATATTGATGAAGGGCTTAGGGTAGCCTCAAAATACTATTATAAGCTTAGCGCAATTGATACAGCAGGCAATGAAAGTGTGCACACACAACCGGTTAGCGCTCTAACCCCCGGCATTCTGGTTGATAACAGAGTTTGGACAAAACAAAACAGTCCCTATATTGTTAAGGGCGACATAAGAATAAGAAGCGGAGCAACCCTTACCATTGAGCCCGGCGTAGAAGTCAGATTTACTCAGGCTGACATGATACCCGACACTCAGGGCGCATCAATGACTTCTTTGA
>SABV01000464.1 GCA_009928855.1 Erysipelotrichia bacterium
GATTTCTTTATACACTTCATTTGAAAAGGCAAAAAACTGTTTTCAATAACTGTGCCGTATGCCATCGGTTCAATATATAAATTATGAAAGACCGGGAAAATAGAATCTGCGGGTCTGTAGCCAAATAAAGCCGGTGCTACCGGCTCATCGTTCATTGTTCGCATCTCAAAGTGCAAATGCGAAGGGCCTGAACCGGTCTCGCCCGTAAAACCCACCACATCCCCCTTTTTAACCGGGAACCTGTTTGGTTTAAAGTAATCGTTAATACCAAAAGGCTTGCCTATCTTTGCGAGCTTTTTGTCGACATATCCCTTTAACTTGCCGTTAAAATCCTGCAAATGGCCGTAAACAACTTTTGCATTAAGCTTAGGGTGGTCAATGTAAATTACTTTTCCGTAACTTCTGAAAGAAACCCCTACTCTCGAAATGTATCCGTCCTCGATGGCAACAACGGGAAACCCGTTGCGCTGCTTTGTGCGTAAGTCAATCCCGGCATGATGGCGCATGCCCCTCATTTCGGCAAAACTCGAACTTTGAGATATTTCTATATCAATCGGCCACAAAACCGGTTCGGCGCCAAAAACTGAAACGAAACAAAACAAAAAAAGAGAGAGTAATACCAAACCTTTCAAATCAACCTCCGCTAACGCAAGCCAAAAACCTTCTTTCGAGCAGATGGGTATAACCGATGCTTATGGCATCGGCTTCATTGTCGTCTTTGACCTTAATTTTGAACTCATTTTGTATCCAGCACACAATATCGTCTTTGCAGGCATTCCCAAAGCCTGTTATTGCCATTTTAACTTTTCTGGCAGGGTAAAAAAATACCGGCAGATTATTCTGTGCCGCGCAAAGTCTGGCAATTCCCCGAAGTTCACCCAAAGCAATCGGTGTTCTGGGAGAAGTCTTAGCCGGCAGAAAAACGTCTTCGACGGCAATTTCTGTCGGCTTATACTTATTGAACATTTCTTTCAAATAGTCATAAAGAGCAAGCACACGCAGCTGGGTGTCACCTTTCGGAAGCTTCACGCTGTCACTGAAAACAAGTTTTTCAGAGGTAATATCGAATACGCTGATACCCAATTTTGTTGCAAGGTCTAGCCCTATGAGAATTTTCAATTTTATCAGACCTTATTCTTTTTCTTCTTGTTCGTGTTTTTGCTGCGCTTCGATTCTTCTGATGTGCTCAGGGTCGGGAAAAAGCACTACAGATATACCGCTCGAAATTCCGGCGGTGAGAGCCGAAATAACTGTAGTGTTGTATCCGAAAGCTTCAGAAATTAAAAGTGAAGGCAACATAACGCACAAGATTAACAAAGATCTTTTGGCCATGTAGTTCATTAGTTACTTACCTGTCTTGGATTAGATTTACCCCTCGAAAAGCCGCCCTTTTTATTATTGTAGCGTTTCGAGGAATTATTCTTATCTCTGTTGTAGGGCTTACGATTCGAGTCTCTGTTTGGCGCAGAATTTCTGGAATCGCGGTTATCATTGCTTTGAGGTCTTCGCGGCTGCATATTGTCTGACGGATTATAGGGTCTGCGCGGCTGAACTTTTGCCATCTGATTTTTTGTCGGAGGCATATAATTGTCTTCGGCTTCGTACTCGGCCTCTGTTTTTTCAACTTCAACCTTCGGAGCTCTTGCGGCACGCGCCAATCTTTCTTTTTCGTAATTAGTCATGGCTATTGCCATCTTTAATGCGTCCATATCTTCAAAGAACTGGCCGCCGTAACTTTCGAAAAATCGGTGGCGGGCTTCATCACAGTCGCCCGTTCTTGCATTAATGGCGTTTCCGAACAGATCATATTCGACGTATTGGCCGACTTTTGGAGTTTCAACCGGAGTCTCGACAGTATCTTCGATTGGCTGATCATTACCATGAACTTCTTCGGCAACAACACGCTTGACGGGCTTTTTGCTTTCTGAAGCGGAAATCATTGAGCCATCTGCTTTTTCGGCCTGCATTGCCGCTTTATATGCGGACTCTTCTTCATAATTTCGTCGGTGCTTTTTAGGCGGAACATCTGAGTTTCTTGCAGAAGGCTGCTTTACGAATTCTTCTTCGGCTGCTAAGACCTTATAAGTTTTGTTCTCTTCAACAATTTCGCTTTTTGGCTCTTCGACTTTTTGCCGGTCACGGAAATGACGATCGCGAGGATCTCTTTTTCGGTCTTCTTGCCTATTGTCCGGAAAGTCTTGATTTTTGGACTGCTGTTGTTTTTCTTCGGGCTTTCTGATGGCCTCTTTTTTTGTTGCGGCCATTAGCTTTGCATCTTGATAAAAAGCCTGAGGCAAATATGCGTTCAGATTAAATTCTGCAGAAGGCACCGAAAGAGCTTTTGCCAAGTCATCTCTGAGTTTGTAAATATCATCTGCCGTCCAATTAACTTGCGGAATGAGGTGTTTAAGTTTTTTTGAAGCGTTGTCTATTCTAAGTTTTGAGTAGTCGCCTACCATTA
>SABV01000465.1 GCA_009928855.1 Erysipelotrichia bacterium
CAGGTTTATTTCGGCGAGAATGCCAATTTTTTATACTAGGATGACCGGTTTAAAAAAGCCCGGCACCGTCAAAATCATAAACGCCCACCGTCAATGAAGGTATTGAACAACTATCAACCCACAATATTTTTTGGCTGAACATTTTTACTACGTAGTAGCTGATGTCCGATTTAACGGCGAAAAGTTAAGAATTATGCAAACCCTCATAACCGTGTCGGCATGGGTAAGTTTAGGGGTAAGTGGGTTTGGGCTGAAAGCGAAGAGCCCTGAAACCACAACGGTTTCAGGGCTCTTTTTCTAAGCGGGAAACGGGGTTCGAACCCGCGACCCTCAGCTTGGGAAGCTGATGCTCTACCAACTGAGCTACTCCCGCACACAATTACCTTGTTTATTACTGTTGTCAGGATAGCAAAAACAGACGCATTTTTCAACAGCAGAAAAAAAGATGTTTAAGATGGCTCAGCGAGAAGAGCCTGTTTTAGATCGTGCAAAAAGGTGACTTCAGAGGGGCTGACGGGATTGCCGGTGCTTAAAAAGCCTTCGCCGGCAGCGTTTATTACTGCCAGACTTAACTCGTAAACGAAAGCTCTGAGGGAATTGGCCTCATCCGGCGTGGCTTTGCGTGCCAGAATTTCGTTAGCCACGGCAACAGTGCCCGCAAGATCAAGCTGCTTTCCTGTGCCAACACCGATGCAGGTTTCCTGAACATTGGGCTTCATGTCATTAACAAAATCAGAGACGAGAGTGCCCGGTTCGTATTTTGTGCAGGACTCGGAAATAAAAGAATTAAAAGCGATGATTTCGCGAGCCAGGCCAATTGCCCGCGAAACTGAATCCAGTTTAAGGGTGGTGAGCTTATAACTCATTGCGATCATGCCAAGAGAAAGCAATTTTAGCCATTCGTGACTCGTATAATCTGTTTTTCTCGACATGGAAGCACCTCTCTGAATAAGGCCTCAAGTTTGATTCGCTTTGTTAATAAATACGATTAATAACAATAATCATTTTACCACACACCCAGGCAGCCATTTTTTATAAACATCCTCAAATCAACGATTCAACCAGAAAATATTTAAAAAACTACCGTGTTCGGTTACAATCTTATTATGCAATCTTCAAGCGAGCCAAAATTACTCAGTCTACGAAACCTGTTTCTGTATCTGGTTATTGTATTGCTTCCCATTTTGGTGGCTTATTTTGCGCTGGCCAATATGATCGAAGAACAGTTTCTTGCACGCAGGGAAGCGGTCAAACAAGAACTGGACCTGCAAAGCGCAAAACTCGCCATGGTTTCAACGCCTGAATACCAGCTGAACAACTTTTTTGCAACTCTGTTCAACAATAAAAAACTAGTCAGGCAGAGCCCTGAGACAATTGTACGCGTAATTGAAAACATAGATAAGCACTATCCGGAAGCCTTTAAATGGATATTCTGGAAAGAAGATGGCAGCATAATGCCAATCAAGTCGAAACTTGTCTTAAGCGGTCAGCGCCACTGGCAAATTGTTTTAAAAAACATGATGACCAAGTTTAATATTCTGGGCAATCCATCTTCGCTGACCGAAAATCACAATTTTCAGAAGCAGTTTTCCGCAGCCATGAATACAATTCAGCAAGCCATGGGTGGAACCTCAAAAGTAGAACACCTTAACTGGGCAAGAAACTCACCAACTCCCATGTCATGGCTTGGAAAGCCATGTCTGGCAGTATGGGATGTCGATACCATATCGTATTGGCGTCAAAATATACCCCAAAAAATACGCGGCGGCTTTATGCTGATGGCGTTTTCAGAAAAGATACCAGAAAATTTATGGATACAACGCACTGTTTTTCGACGACTGAAGCCCGGCAACAAGCTCAAATTTCCGATTGCAGCGATAAACATTTCAGAACAGGAACCTGTCGCGATAGACAAACAGTTGTCTCAACCAAATTTCGCCAGAAAACTTATTGATGCCTATATAAACCGTAGTCAGAATACTTTTTATTTCGATAATTTTATTGCCCGCCCAAGCAGACCATCTGACGATTCCAACATCAGACTCTTTTCAATTGCCGATTTGAGCAAACAAATACAAGAACGGTATGAAATATTCGGCGCACTCAGACTTACCTGTATTCTGCTGTTAATAATTACCAGTCTGGCGCTTATCAATATTCAGAAAGCACCAGGAACAAATTTATCATTGCGGAAACGTATTGCCGCGATATTCATGACAGCTATTCTCATGCCAATCCTGAGCCTGGTAAGCATCGGCAAAACATTTATCTCGCATGAAGAGAGCCGTTTAAAAGAATCTGCTTTCGTTAAAATGCGATCAGGCATTGAGGCTCTCGAACTCAGATACAAAGACACCCCGAGACTTATCGAAAAAGAACTCTTCACGACACTGCACAAATACATGGGGCAACCTCCATACACCCCTGATTCAGTAGAGACCGCCATGACGAAAGCCCG
>SABV01000466.1 GCA_009928855.1 Erysipelotrichia bacterium
TGATTGGCCTGAGTAATGAATTCAAACGTATCCTTGATTCTTAACAATGAATCCAGGATCTTTATTCCAGCAGCGATTTCTTTACCGCCGGGGTAGTTACCGGTTTCAGCGAGAACTGACCATGCCCTTAACGATTTTTCCCACCTGTTTAGTTCACTTTGAAAATTCGCCCGCAACTCTTCTGAACCTGGTGGCAGAATGCCACCAAAAAGCTCTTTACCAAGTTTTTGCGCCTTTTCAACTTCTTCTTTGGTTGGTATCTTCTTCTTAATGAGCTTAACTGACTTCCATTGACCTGTCTTCTGAAAAGCGACACAGGCGTCTTGAGGTTGAACGGGAGCGCCATCAATGATGGCACTTATTTCGCCACACTTCAGAAGCTTTGCGACCAGCAAAACCGTTTCCCACTCTGCCCAGCCAAAGGGTTTTCTGGCAAAGCGATCAACCAGCTCATTCATGATCACGACCTGATTTTTGGCCGCCATCAAATCAAGCCAGGTGCGAATCTCTTGCAGCGCTCCAGGATTGCTTTCGGTGTTATCCATTGGGAGTTTCGCCAGGTCATCAGCAAGCAGAACAGCCTTAACCTCGCTTTGCGGGTTGTCACACAGATATTGCAGATAAGAGAATTTTGTGTAGAGGTTTTTAACCAGATATTCAAGGCCTTCATCTACAACAGAGCGTGCTTGAGCAGCTTTAATGGGTATTTTCTGCCCCATCGCAAAGACTTCTGCATCTTGAATCGCATGCTCAAGCATTTGCATCAGGCGGGTTTTGCGAACCCGATTTTCATCCGCCCGATCTTGTAAAATGCGCTTAAGAGTCGGTGTGATACCAGCATCGTTTTTTTGCCTGATGTATTTTTCGGTTTTCACCTGAACCTGAAGTTCTCTGTCCCAATCCTGAGTGTCACCAAGCCGTAAAACTAGACGACCTTCGTGTTCGTGACTATGCATGATGCATTTTGACTCTGAAAACAAGCTGTATTCATCATGGAGTGGGCTGACAATCTCGACGGTCAACTCAGCATCAACCTTTGAGGTAAACGGGTGGCCGTCGCAAAGTCTGGTTAAATCATAATCGCGGCGGTAGGGTTTGTATTTGAACTTGTTCATATCACCCAGAACTTCTGTAAATACTAATTCAGCCAGCACTCTTGTCTGATCATTGGCAGACAGGTCAACCCCTTTTATTTCTCTGCCAACTTCGCGTTCTTCGTTGGTTAAGAAGAAAAACAATTCACCATTGCGATTGATAAGAGTCTCTTTTTCAAGGCGTTGAAGGCTTGCTTCAATTTCGCGCTTAAGTTTTAGCCGGTCTGTATCAACCTCATCAATGCAAAGAGTGGTGAGATTGTCGATGTTTGGCTTAAGCAAATCAATATATCTGATCAGGAAAAGTACCTGAAGGAGTCTTGCATCAAATGGATTCTTCAGGCCTGTATTTTCATGTGCCTGGGCAATGGTTCGCTTTACTGAAGTGTCGAGAAAGCTCTCAATCGCGGGATAAAATTCATATAGTGGCACCAACGCGCCAAGAGGTTTGCTGGCAACTGTTTTGGCTGCACTCTGAAAAGCATCAAGCATGGAACGCTCACCGCGACTAAGATGAAGCCCGGTAGCCCCGGCTTTACGTATTGCCTCGAAGATCTTTTGCACAAGCGGAAAGTGATAGGGAGCAAAGGGATAGTTTTTGGTAAAATCCTCGACTGTTTTGAACCCGCGCAGGGTTGCGCTGTCTGATGTAAAACTGAGCTGATTGCGAAGAATGTCGCCTTTTGCCTCGAACAGTTTCTTGAGTTCTTTGTCAGCATCTGAGACTTTTTCAAGTAGGCGTGTCTGGATAACCTCATCAGTGTTGGCACTGCTTAGTGACAAGCGAGTAGTAAAGCGTCCCTGGATCTTTGAGAAGTCGTTGGCCTTTGAGGCTTTTATGTCGCCTAGAATAGCATCAATGTCTTCCTGGCTGGTTACAACTACCCAGGCACGGCCATTGCAAACACGACCCAAATCTTCTGTTATAGTCTGAAGATTGAGCATCAGCTGAGTATCGCTGCCGATGAACTGTCCAACTTCATCGACCAGGAAAATGACTCTTGAATTGCTTCCGCGTCCATCCAGGTATTCTTTTACCCGCTTGGAAAAAGCTTCGGGTGAAAGGTTGATGTTTTTCTCAGCTTTCTCGAACCAGTCTTTTGCTGCATCAAGCGACATTCCGGTTGCTGAAGCCAGCGAATCAATGATTTCGTCACCATTGAGCGCCCAGGCATCTCTTTCCTGTTTCCAATCACTGTTGGCGCGTTCTTTAAAGGCATCATGAAAAGCATCAAGCTTCCCTTTGCTTTGGAGATAACGCTCCATTTCGGCAATGTGTGGCGCTTCACCACAAAAGCCAAAGCACCTTGCGCCCAGTCGCCTTCTTCAATGCGTTTTAATACTCGTAATCCTAAAGGCAAA
>SABV01000467.1 GCA_009928855.1 Erysipelotrichia bacterium
GAATATGGTTTTCATGATACTGGGTGGTTTCATAATCTTTCTTGTAATCCTGCTGCTCTTCCCCTCCGGTGGAAAAAGCGACATTCAGGGACGCCTGGCCTCCCTCGACGACACGCCTTCATTTGACGTAGGAGTCCAGGAAGCCGAGCTCAATCAACCTTTCGTAGACCGCGTAATCAGGCCGTTCCTTTCGAACATGGCCGGCAAGCGTGATCCGAAAGAAATGAAAAAAGTCCAGAAAGGTACTCTTAAAAAAGATCTGGCACAGGCCGGTTACCCCGGCGGGCTTACTGTGGGCGAATTCGCCGTAATCCAGAACCTTTTCAGAGTCATAACTCCCGCTGCTTTTGCAGCAACAGCAATCGTTCTGATGCCAAAAATGACAATCCTTTCAGCTGCCGTCGGAGCAATTTGTGGAATCCTCGGACCACGGCTCTTTCTTCAGAGGCGCATAGCAAACAGACTTCATGGCATACAAAAACAATTACCCGATGTTCTCGACCTGCTTACGGTTGCGGTAGAGGCAGGCCTGGGCTTTGACGCCGCCTGCGATAAGGTTGTCGAAAAAATGCGCGGGCCGATTCCTGATGAATTCGGTCTCACTCTGAGACACATGCGCATGGGACTGGCACGCCGTGACGCCTTTAAAGGCATGGCCGAACGCGTTGACCACCCTGACCTCAACGGTTTCGTTTCTGCAATCGTTCAAGCTGACCAGCTTGGGGTTTCTATAGGCCAGGTATTGCGCATTCAGTCAGAACAGATGCGTGATAAACGACGACAGAGAGCAGAAGAAGAAGCGGCCAAAGCCCCCGTTAAAATGATGATTCCGCTGGTTCTGTTCATATTCCCCAATGTTGGCATCGTCATCGGGTGCCCCGCAATGTTTCAGATTATCGAAGAACTGAACAAAACCAACCTCACCGGTTGATACCGGGTAAACAGAAAATGTTCGTAAGATTTATCAATGAGAGAGATCAGATGACAGTCGGTAATAAAATAAAAGTTGCAACGACCTTCTGGCAACGCTTTCGTGGCATGATGCTCACAACTGAGCCAACCGAGGGAGAAGGCCTGCTCCTCTCGCCGTGCAACTCAATCCACATGATGTTTATGCTTTACCCTATCGACGCCATATTTCTCGATGCTGACAACAACATAAAAGCCATCTACGAACATCTCTCACCCTGGATCGGCTTTTCCCGATGGCATACAGATGTAAGCTCCGTTCTTGAGCTTAAATCAGGCACAATAAAAAAGTCCGGTGTCAGACTGAACGACACCCTGAGAATGGAGCAATTAGAATGCTGAAAAAAATCGTCAATTCAACGACCCATAAAGGAGATCGAGACATGAATTTAAAAGATTCACCTCTCAAACTGGTGTTCGCCTCAATAGTGTGCTGCCTGCTCGCAGCATTCGCCCTTACAGGCTGTGGAGGCTCGAATAATCCGTCCGGCCCAGCTATAACGACCTCTGCAATAGCTCCTGCAGGCGCAGCAGCCACTGCTACCGGCACAATAACAATAACCGGCATCCTTATTGATGCTTCGACAAACAATATGATAACTTCAACCGAGCCTGACATCTACGTCACCCTCTCTCTAGTCGGAACATCATACTCAAGAAGCATACAGGCCACCAGCAAAGCCTATGCTTTTACCGACCTGCCGATCGGCTACTATTCAATAGTTGCAGAAGACAAAAACGGCAAATTCGACAAAACTACAACTTTTAAATCTCTTTCTACCAGCGAAAGCATCAACATTCGTATGATGCCGTCAATCAGCAATGTAATTGCCCCGTCTCTCAATTTTTACGGAAAAGTCATAGATGCCTCTTTCAGAAGCCCCAATATGTTCGCCACGGTTAAAGCAATCAGCAACAGCGGTGTACAGATCGAAGCAACGACACTTTACGATGGAACATTCTCCTTTTTGGGAATTTCTTCTGGGACTTACACAATAACATTTACCAGTGAATCATTCGAAACAACAACCAGAGAGCTTGTTATCAATGATCGAATTCGTTTTGGCACAGCAGAAATAAGTGTCACCAACATTACCGCCTTTACAGACGGCTCAAACACCGCAAGAAGTGGTTATAACCTTGGAGACGTTGTTCTTGCACCCAAAATCATGCCAACCGGATCTATTGCCGGCATTCTTTACAAAGCCGATGGCACACCTCTCGCCAATACAAAACTGGAGCTTGTATACGACAACGATGTCGGCGACCAGATTCCCCCGGGAAGCATTTTGCCAACAACCTTCGAGACCAATTCTCTTGGTTACTTTCTGGCAATAAACCTTCCCGCCGGCTGGTATGTAGTGGCGTATCCCGGTTATGAAGCCAATTTGACACCAATAATCGACAATGGATCGATAAAGGGTTATAACTTCGGAGCAGGAGACCTGGTAACCAAGGTCTGGATGGACGTACAAGTTGGCCT
>SABV01000089.1 GCA_009928855.1 Erysipelotrichia bacterium
AGCCTCAGCGACACAACTGCCCGACGGGCCAGAAAGCTCACTGTTTGAAAATCTGCGTCGGTTGCGCCTGCTGCTGGCACGAAAACTTGGCATACCGCCCTATATGGTTTTCGCTGATTCAGTGTTAACTTCAATGGCCGTTCTCAAGCCGTCAAAGATAGACGCATTACGCGAAATCAAAGGCATTGGCGATCACAAGCGCGACCGCTACGGCAAAGTTTTTCTGGCAATTATAGCTGGCGCCGACCCTGAAGTTGTTGCCGCTTCTTTTACGTAATTGGCCTAAAAAAAGAAATCCGGGGTTATCCCGGACTGAAAAATAAGGAGGCAAACAAATCCATAACCCCCTTCGGGCCAAAGTGATGTTTTGTTTACAATAAAAAATCAGTTTTTTAAGATTTAGAATCGCCGCTGCTTATACAGAAGTTAAAATTACACAAAACAATGGCCGAAGCTGCATTGCAGCTTCGGCCATTGTTTTGTGCAGATCTGTAAATTACTTACGCAAAATCACTCCGGTGGTTGGCGGAACATTGTAATCGCCTTCAGCAGTGTAAAGACCGGCGTCTTTAATTTTTTCTCCATCGCAGATGACCTGCCAGGTGCCACCAATAGGCAGTTTGAAATTAGCCCAGTTATTTGCATCGCCGTTAAAGAGCACAAGAAAATTATCTTTTCCCTTGAGATACATGCCCAGAGCATTGCCGTTTGCGGGCAGAATCCAGTCGAGATGCTGATTATTAAGGGCCACCGGCTGTCTGAAATTATCGTATTTTTTGCGAAGAGCGATCAAGCCCTTATAAAGATCGAAAATATCCTGATTTTTTTCTTTAACTGCCCAATCGATATAGTTTACGTTATTATCCTGATCGTATGAGTTATGATTGCCGCCTTTGCTGCGATTGAATTCCTGGCCGGCATGGATCATCGGAGTGCCCTGAGCTGTCAACAAAGCAATAGCTGCGAGTCTTGTTTTCTTTTTGTCTCCGTGAAACAGATCGTTGAGGGTATAGCCATCATGGGCTTCGAGATAGTTGAGGCTTTCGGCTGGTTTTGCCGACCACCAGAAGCAGGACCCGGCGAGAACGGTCATCACGTCGTTGCGTTCAGTATGACCATTGATCATGGCTCTGATCTTTTCTCTGAAATCATCGTTCCACTTTGCCAGACGAGTGTTTCTGAAGTCGCTTTTGCCCCAATGGTTACGTTTCCAGTCAGCTGCCCAGGGTTCGGCGGTCAGAATTATATTTTCGGGTAATTCATCAATAATGCGCTGCATGGTTTTTTTGTCAATAATGGTGCCCAGATCAAACCTGAAACCATCGACTTTATAGTCGCTGACCCAGTATTTAAGGCTGTCAATAATCATTTTTGCGGTCATCGGGCTTTCGGTGCGCATTTCGTTACCGCAACCGGTGCCATTCCAGTAATATTTGCGGTTGTCCATGAGACGGTAATAGCCGGGATTATCAAAGCCTTTGAAGTTGAGGGGCAGCCCCTGGTGGTCACCTTCGGCGGTATGGTTGAACACCACATCGAGAACCACTGCGAAACCTTCGCTGTGCAGACCATCGATGAGAGCCTTCAGTTCTTTGACCGACTCGCCTGACTTGGCGCTTGCGTATGAACATTCGGGAGCAAAGAAGTGGCTGGTCATGTAACCCCAGTGATTGACGACACCAGCAAAATTGTTATCGAATTCATGCACCGGCATAAGCTCTATAACGTTTACGCCGAGTTCTTTAAGATGACCGAGAACCTTGCTGCCACCTTTCCCCTGTAACATGCCGAGGTAATTGCCCTTGTGAGGGCCGGTAACCCCAGAGTTTTTGTGTGCGGTAAAATCTTTGACATGCATTTCGTAAATAATCGCGTCTTTTGCTGCAGGTCGTTTAAATCTCTGGGTCTTCCAGGCGAAATCTCTGTTTACGACAATACTTTTGCCGTCATGATCGACATTGGCAAATGCATAAGGATCAGAAAGAAATCGTTCAGGATCAAAAAGGAAACCCGCTTCTTTTGGGCCGTCAACCGTGTAGGCATAATAGGTACCATATAACTCGCCTTTAACGTTAAAACGCCAGACACCGTCAGAGCCTTTTTTCATGACAAAGGCTGTGCCGGTTTTATCAGAAGCCTTCTTAAAAAGATGCAGTTTAACCTCGGTCGCATCTGGCGAATACACAGAAAACGAAGTATTGCCATCTACAACATGGGCACCCAGCAAACCTGTAGCAGTGCGCGAAGGCGATTTACGGGCATTAACGGTCAGCTGTTGAACACGCTCGGCAAGAGAATTGTCTACGCGGGCAAAATTGCCTGAAAATTCTTTGCGCAAAGCCTGGATAGAAGACAGATTAGATCGCAACTGCGGGTTTTCTGTCTGAACAAGATATTTTACGCGACTTTCGAGAATCTGCAGTCCTTCTTCAAATGCACGTTTTTCGGCCTGAGAGGTGACCCGATAACCATAAAGCCTTATTTGCTCAACAGTTTTGTCAATCTGGGCTGAGGTCTCAACGCTGGCAACAAGCTTTTTAAGGCCATCGACACTGGCCGCTTCTTTAGAAAGCGCCGCGATAGAACCTTTTTCGCCTGATTCATTAACCGCACGATTCGCCATGTGCACATCTCGGGCGACACGGTTTAAATTTTCGACAAGCGTCTGTTCAAAATTTGCGGCATGGGCAGTCAGCGCGACAAAAGCAGCCAGAAGCAGGCAAATCAACCTTCTAAGAGTAGTTCCGTGCATCTGTTTCCTCCGGGGCAACTAGTTTACTTATTTTATGATTATAAAGATAATATGCCAATTCGTCAGCCCCCTGGTAAAAAAAAAAGATCCCGCCATATTGCGGGATCTTTTTTTAATGGTCAGTCTACACTGAGGTGAATTATTGTACCGCCGTCGTCGCCACCTTCGACACGTAAAACTTTGAGAATGCCCTGACGGGAGGTTTTAAATCTTTCTTGAAGCATGAGAAGGTCTTTGTCTACTTTTCTTGTGTTGGTGCCAAACACTGTCAGGTCTTTTTCGAAACGCTTTATTACTCGCCTGAGGTCTTCAATGTCTGAAGTGGTAAGATTGCATTTTTTTATAACCTGACCAAAATTCGGTGCCTGACCGATTTCGATGACGTTCTCAGAGATATGCTGTATCAGGCGCACGGCGTAATATTTATCAAGCGGGCGCATTCTTACAATGCCACGAGAAGTCTGGGTTTTAACCCACCCCTTCTGCAGGAAGGTGCCGAAAATACTGTGAATTTCATCATTGTCAGCAATTTTAGGCGAAGGGTTAGAGTTCCAGACCACCATGCTGCGTTTTGAACTCAGCTTTGGTTTTTCTTGATTCCGCTTCAAAGGCTCTGTATTGGGAGGAATTCGCAGAGAAATGGTCACCTGCTTATCCTGTATATCCTGAGGCATCGGAATGCTGATAGTTGAATCGGCGCTGACCGAAAATGTAAATACCCCGGCCAGAACAGCCGCCATTCCTATAGGAACAAGCGCTTTCAAGCCCGGAACGAAATTTTTCATGTTATACCTCCGGATATAGTCTCTTCAATGCCGCCTATCGGCACACATTGCAAGATTATTAACCCAAAGAAAACAACTATAAGCCTGGGATATTTTCGGCTTGAGTTGATTTTTAGCGGGGGCGCTTAAGACAGCCGCTATCAGCAAACATGCCATCAACCCCATCTTGCAAATTCACAGCAGCGCAGCTGGCAATATCATTAGCCACCTGGCGTTCAAGCAGAATAACCTGAACAAGAGGCTTTTCAGCAAACTCTGAGCTTTTTTCGAGCGAATTGGTCAGCAGTATAATTGGCAGCGAAGGGTTCACCCCGTGAGCGGCGCCAATTACCTGTTCTGAAATAACCAGCTCAGATTCGGCCACAATCAACAACCTGGCTCTTTCAACACCTGCAGAAACCAGAATACCAGAACGGTCAGGTTCACCAAAAAGCAGTGGCAGCCCACGGGCAGCAAGGTTGAAAAAACTCTGGTAATTAGGTTCGATTACTATGAAAGACACTTGTTGTTTCTGCATCGCATCTGCAAGATACTCAGAAAACTGGCTGCCGCCGGTCATAACAACGTGACCGGTCATGCCGGTTTCGGGCAGATTTACTGATTTCAGTTCAGTTTCAGGTCTGAATCTTCGGATAAATCCATATACCGGCCCTGAGAAACCAGCTACTACCGGGCCAAGAATCATTGAAATAATGACCACATTTAAAATCGTCAGGTACACCCGCTCGTCGATGGCATTTATACTCAGCGCAGTTCGCACAATGATAAAAGCGATTTCAGAGATAGGAATCATACCGAAAAACATAGCAAGAGGCACAATGCGGCGGTAGCCAAACGCCCGGCCAACACCGGCAAGAATAAGCCCTTTCCCTGAAGTAATTACTATTACCAGCCCGACAATTGTAGTAATGTTCGCAAAAACGAACCCTGGGTCAAACAGCATTCCGATTGAAGCAAAAAACAGCAGCCCAAACAGGTCACGCAATGGTATCATCTCTGAGAGCGCCTTGTGCCCGTAATCGGATTCGCTAAGAACCAACCCGGCAACGAAAGCACCAAATGCCAGCGACAGGCCGAACAAATGCGAAACATAACCGATACCGAGACCAATCGAGACAATCAGCAGCATAAAAAGTTCATGAGAATCAAGTCTGGCAATGTGATGCAGAGCCCATGGCATTACTTTAACCGCCAGCCCCCCCATCAGCAACCCAAAAGCCAGAGAACTAAGCAGTGGATTCATAAGCGATGACAGCTCAAGCCCATTTGTACTCAAGCTTACCAGTAAAATCATAATCGGAATAACCAGCAGGTCCTGAACGATTGAAACTCCAAGCATGATTTTTCCGGAAAGAGTGCGCCGCAGCCCTTTATCACTGAGCGTCTTCAGTATCAATGCGGTGCTCGAAGACACAATCGCAGCGGCGAGCCACAAAGAAGGAATCAGCTGCCAGCCGAGAAATTTTCCGAACAGAGTGCCAAGAATAAAAGTCAGAACGACCTGAATTGTACTGCCGATAAAGGCAATACGACCGATAGGCAGAAGATCTTTGACTTTGAACTCAAGCCCAAGTGAAAACAACAGCAGGGCGGCGCCAACATCAGCCAGATCGGCAATATGCTCGACATTGGTTACTGTTGCGCCTCCGGTATATGGGCCGACCATGATTCCAGCCAGAATATAACCCAGCACCAGCGGTTGTCGCAGCAGTCTGGCAAGCAACCCACCCAAAAGGCCCGCAAAGACAACAAGAAAAATGTCTGCAGTAATTACTGACAAAAGTGTTCTCCTGAATAGCGACTTAAGCCTGGCAACGTTTAAGACTCACTTGCTCTGTTTTTTGATTAATTCGCCACAGAACAGCGCTCATTTTAAGGTTAAATCATACTTTTTTACGGTTTTGAGACCAACTATGAGACCAACATTGATATGGGAGATTGCAGCTATTTTTTGTCGGGTGAGGCTGGTTTACCTATTATAGAATCTGCAAAATCCGGGTAAAGTTCTCTCAAGCAGTCGGGGCAAAGCCCATGGGTGAAACGGGCGTCGGTGTGGCTTGATAAATACGCTTCAAGTCGCGTCCACAAGCCTTTGTCATCGCGTATTTTTTTGCAGTTAGAGCACATTGGCAAGAGGCCGCGCAAGGTTTTTACCTCTGACAACGCCTGTTCAAGAGACTCGGTTTTCTCTTTCAGAAGATCCAGGTGGCGGCTGTTCATAAGCGCGACGGCAGCGAGTTCACCAAAGACAGATGCAATGACAGCATCATCAGGCGTAAAATCTGTGGGCTTATTGGCCAACCCCATAACCCCTACTGTTTTTCCATCGATATTTAAAGGAGCAAACATCACGTTGCGCATCACCACATGCCCCTGTGGCAAATACTTTATCCACTGACTGTTTCTAAAATCGTTTTCGTACACAGCACAGTGAGTTTCATAGGCCTTGGCTCTGAGCCCCCGAACAGGCATGGGCAAGTTCGGGTTTACAGAGCAGGGCATACCACCAGCCTCAAGAAAAAGCACTTCATTCTCGCTTCCATCATCACTGAGCAACGCGACGTATCCCGAAATAGCACCGGTCAGATCACGGCAAAGATCAAAAATAGCCCGCGCGGACTCAACAAAACTCTGTTTGTCCATGATCGCACGCGCGGCATTGATGATGGCTTCCATTTTTGTTTCAGTTGAGGGAAGTGCTTGCATGTATGTTATCCGTCGAAACTTAAAGTTTTACTTCGTACAGTTCGTTGGGAGTATTGGTGAGGCGCAAAAGACCCTTTTCTTTTACCAGAAAAACGTCTTCGATTCTTACCCCTCCCCACCCTGGCAGATAGATTCCGGGTTCTACGGTAAAAGCAACACCGGGCCTGATTTTGTCATCACATCTTACCGAAAGTGCCGGAGCCTCATGAACTTCAAGCCCCAGTGAATGACCGAGGCCATGACCGAAGTTTTCGCCATAACCCGCATCAGTTATAACTTTTCTGGCGACAGCATCTACGTCTTTGCACACGACACCTGGCTTGATGGCAGCAATAGCTTTTTGCTGCGCTTCAAGCACAATGGCATAAATATTTTTGAATTTTGGAGTAGCCTTACCCAAAAAAACGGTTCTGGTCATATCTGAGTGGTAACCGCCATAAACTGCGCCAAAATCAATTTTTACCATTTCACCCTTTTTGAGTTTGCGCTCAGAGGGCTGGGCATGTGGACACGATGAATTTGGGCCTGACGCAATAATAGTATCAAAGCTGGGAGCTTGAGAACCGCTGACCTTCATAAAAAATTCAAGATGAGCAGCGACTTCAGTTTCTGTCATGCCAGGCTTGATAATCTTCATTAACTCTGCAAAAGCATTGTCGGCAAGGGAAAAAGCCTTCTTAAGCGATTTAAGCTCTTCAGCATCCTTGATCTGCCTGAGTTGCTCAACCAGCCCTTCAACAGGGATCATTTCACCTTTAAATTCTTCGCCGTATGCCATAAACTGTCTGATACTGAGGCTTTTTTCGACTCCCAGAGACTTAATTCGTGCTTTTCTGACTCGTTTTAGCACTGTTTCAATCTGGTTATTCTTAAAAACGATTATTTCTGCAGCATTGCCGATTTCTCTGGCGCTCTGTTCCTGGTAGCGGAAGTCAGTAAAAAACACAGCTTCTTTTTTTGTCACCAGCAGAACGCCGCATGAACCAGAGAATCCGCAAAGGTATCTGACATTATTAAGGTTAGTCACCAGCAGACCCTGATAAGCAGAATCAAACAACTCTCTAAGTGCATTTATACGCCTGATATAATCCATTGTCATTCTCCTTCGCAATCTGGTTCGTTCTGCTGGCTACGGCCAAGAAAACAGGTTGAAATCGGCCGGTCTGAAAATGGGCTGGCCGCGAGCATATTAACCGCATCAGCAGAAGGAGCGATCATCGTAATAGCCATTTTCTTTTCGTCCAGTATTTCGCGGGCAACCTTTTTGACTTTTTCAGAAGTAACTTCAAGGTAAGGAGCCAGAGTATCTTCTGGCAATCTGGGTTCAGCATCATACAAAAAACCCGTAGAGAGACGATTCATGCGGTTAGTAGTACTTTCAAGGGCAATCAGCATGTTTCCTTTGAGCTGCTCACGAGTATCTTCAAGTTCTTTGTCAGAAAGGCCCCTGGCCGCGACTTTTTCAATTTCAGTATGAAATAGTTCAAGCACTTTTTGCAGATGCTGCATGGAAGTGCCAGCATAAATGCCGAACAGGCCCGTCTTTTTAAATGAAGTATGGTAAGAATACACGGTATATGCCAGGCCACGTTTCTCGCGCACTTCCTGAAACAATCGGCTGCTCATTCCCCCGCCGAAAGCGGCGTTCAGAATAGTCAGCTCAAATCTTCGCGGGTCAGCAAATGGCACGCCGGCCGTACCCAGCGTCAGGTGCACCTGTTCGATATCTTTTTGATATACCGAAACGCCTGCAGAAGGCTGAGCCATTATCTCACGCGGGTTAAAAGGAGTGGTGCGAAAAGTTTTCAGCTTTTTTTCGAGAAGTCTGGTAAGGTCATCCCAGTCGAAGTTGCCGGCCACGCAGACCAGAAGGTTACCCGCAACATACTGGCGGTTGAATACTTCAAAAATTTCGTCACGTTTCATGGCCGCTACGGTTTTGGCTGTTCCAAGTATAGGATTGCCGAGGCGCGAGTTTCTCCAGATGTTCTGGCCCAGCAGTTCATGAATTATTTCGTCGGGCGAATCCTCATACATTTTTATTTCTTCAAGAATGACTCGACGCTCGCGTTCGAGCTCTTCTTCGACAAACTGAGAATTGTTGACCATATCGGCAAGAACGTCTACTGCCGTATCAAGGCGGTCTTTAACCACCCTGGCATAGTAACAGCAGTAATCTTTTGCAGTAAACGCGTTCAGATAGCCACCAATCCGGTCAAACTCGCTGGCAATCTTACGAGCCGTGCGTTTTTTGGTGCCTTTGAACAACATGTGTTCAATAAAATGTGACACACCCTGCATTTCACCTGTTTCGTAGAGTACGCCACTTTTTAAAAACAGGCCAATAGAAACGCTCTGAACGGTATCAAATTTTTCGGCAATCACTTCAACACCGTTGTTCAAGGTCTTCTTGAGATAAGGCGATTCTTTCAAATTAGTTCTCCGGAGTTTGAACGTCTTTATCTTCTTCTATCGGCATAAGTCCCTGACTGTCGTTGAAATCTTTTTCGATTTCGCGTTGTTCATGCACAGCCTCTTCGCGTTGCCCTTCGGGGGTCAGCTGTTCTGGTATATCGACAGATGGAACCGGCAATTCTTTGATAGATTTCATACCAAAATAGTAGAGAAAATCCTGGGTTGTCGAATAAAGCCGAGGCTTACCAAGCACCTGCTTTTCGCCAGAAACATAAATGAGTTTCTTTTCGAGAAGGGTAGAAACCACGCCATCACAGTTCACGCCACGGATAGCGTCAATCTCTGCCTTAGTGATCGGCTGTTTAAAAGCTATTACAGAGAGAGTTTCGAGGGCCGGCAACGAAAGCGACACAAGTTTCTGCCCATCAAGACGCTGTATAAACTGCGAAATTTTTGCCTTGGTGGCAAGCTGCACACCGTTTTCGAGAATGGCAATCTGAAGGCCACCGTTTTCATCTTCGTCGTAAGCTTTTTTTCGTGCCTGTACTACTTCTTCGGCCTTTTCGGGAGTTATCGAAAGCACAGCAGCAAGCTTTTCGACGCTTATAGGCTTGTTCTGAACAAGAAGTAAACCGTCGAGAGCTGCACAAAGAAGCTCAAAGCTTGCCTCTACCTGTTCAGGCTGTTCTGAAGAGGTTATTGGAAGCACGTCTTCCTCTGATTCGTGAACTATGTTATTTTCGCTGACCTGCGGTTCGAGGTTTTCCATCATGTCTCCTACGATTCTACGATAACGTGTTCTAGATCATCGTTTGGCAGCAATTCATCAGAATTTTCAAATTTATCCGGCTGCTCTTCTTTGTCTGCGCCGCCGCTGCCGCGTGGTGCGCTATGCACATGCCTGCCATGCTTAAGCACAATGGGCTGGAAATTGCCAGTTTGAACGAATGTCAACTCACCGGTTTTGGTCATTTCAAGAACGGCCATAAATGACAGAACCGTTTCGTAACGAGTGGCGCCTTTTTTTAAGATCTGCTGAAAGGTGACTTCGCCCTTGAATTTTTTAAGCAGGTCTCTGATCTCATTTATACGGTCGAGAATGCCTATTTTTTCGAGAACCACACGATGAATTGGCGGGCTGATACGTCGTCGCACCAGAGCGTGATAAATATTAAGAAGTTCGACGGCGCCAATATTGATTTCTAGAATTTCTTCGGGCTGCCGTTCGAGGTCTGTTGAACGCGTAAAAATACGCGAGGCATTTCGTTCCATTTCGCGCAGTTCGAGGGCGACCATCTTGAACTTGCGGTATTCGAGCAGTTTTTCTACCAGACCGGCTCGTGCGTCTTCTTCATACATGCTCTCGTCAATGTCTTCATCACCAGAACATACGTCTTCAGGTTTTTCTTTGGGCAGCAGCATTTTTGACTTGATCTCGAGAAGCGTTGCCGCCATAACCAGAAAACCCGATGCGACCTCCATGTCGAGAATTTCCATCATCTGGAGATATTCGAGATATTGAGCCGCAATATTTGCGATAGGAATATCGTAAATATTGATTTTCTGCTCTTCAATAAGATGATAAAGCAGATCGAATGGCCCTTCAAATACGGGCAGTTTAACCTGATAGGCGCTCATTAATAAATGAATCCCATGGCCTTTCTTACTTCATGCATGGTTTCTTCGGCCACAGCGTGTGCCTTTTCTTCGCCGGCACGCAAAACTTCTGCAACATAACCTTTTCGGCTTTCTACTTCGGCGCGTTTGCAGCGAATAGGCTCAAGCATTGTATTAAGCCGGTCGAATAGAATATTTTTGCAGTCACGGCAGCCAATAGAGGCGCTGCGACAACCGGCGGCAATTTCTTCAAGCCTGTCTGGCGTGTAAATTTTGTGATAAGAAAAAACCGCGCAGACTTCGGGGTCACCGGGATCATTTCGGCGCACCCGCTGCGGATCAGTAATCATCATCTGAATCTTTTCTTTGAGACTCTGAGGAGTTTCGCGCAACTCGATACTGTTATTATATGATTTGCTCATCTTGCGCTTATCGATACCCAGAAGCATTGGCACAGACGACAATATGGCTTCAGGCTCTTTGAGAACTTCGCCGGCATTATGGTTAAAACGCCTGATAATTTCGCGGCTGAGTTCGAGATGCGGCAATTGATCGCGACCAACCGGCACAACCTCAGCGTTATACGCTGCAATATCTGAAGTCATCAGCACCGGGTACATAAGCTTGCCCAGCGACACTTTTGAGCGCTGTTCATCATCACGCACATCGTCTTTAAACGTCGGGCAGCGTTCAAGCCAGCCAAGCGGGGTAAAATTGGCAAGAATGGTCGAGAGTTCAGCATGTTCGTGCATTGCCGATTGTCTCATGATCACAGACTTTTCAGGATCGATTCCAACGCTCAACCAGTCTATAACAATATCATCTATGACAGTCGGAAGGTTGTCAATTTTAAGGCGGTCAGTAAAGGCATGCCAGACAGCTGCAAAAAAGAAACATTCATATTTATCCTGAAGTGAAACCCAGTTGCGCAGGGTACCTTCGAGATGCCCGAGGTGAAGAGAACCGGTTGTTCTCATTCCGCTGACCAGTCTTTTCTTTGCCATAATCAAGTCTCCTGTGTCGTTTAACTGTTTGCTGTCAATATTCCGTAGCTTTCAGAGCTTCTTCTGCAGCCTGTAAAGTCTGTGAGTCAGGGTTGAGAAGCAGAACTTTTTCCCAGCATTCTCTTGCCCGGTCTACTTTTTTAAGTTTAAGATAACCAACTCCGAGGTTAAACTGCGCTTCTGCGTAATCCGGGGCAATAGCAACGGCTTTTTCCCAGTTTTCGATGGCTTTTTCGGTGTTGTTCTGCTTGTCATAAAGGTTCGCATAACTAAAATAAACTTCTTCGTCAGCGCCACCCTCGCGGATAATGGCATCTAGAATAGCTGCACAAGCCGCCAGATTGTCTTCGTAATACCAGGCGCGTGCAAGAAGTATCTTCTGACTGTTGTCGAGGCGCCCAACAGTCTCAAATGGTTCAAGAACGGCAACCGCCAGGCTGTAAAAGCCAAGTTTAACGGCCATTCTGGCTATTGAAACCGCTTCTTCCTGGGTGCTGATAGTCGAAGGCTTGATCTGCCGCAGATAAAACATGGCATTTTCACTGTTGTACCCGGCGTCTTCTATACCTGCCATCTGCATCAAAAGCTGTGTGTTTGCCGGGTCTCGGTCGAGGGCAGAATGCACAATCTTTTCTGCGGCCTGATAGCGACCAGCATCAATAAAAGCGCCGCCAATCTTTACAGCCTGCTCGGTAGACAACACCACATCTTCTGTTTTTTGAAGAAGTTTTTCGAGCTCTGGATCGCACAGAATGCTCACCTCAGAGTCTTCAAAGCAGAACTTTAATACAGGCGTAACCGTCTGTTCACTGTCGATTTTAAAATAAATATCAATTCGAGATTGCGTCGAAGGGAAAACATTAAACGAAGTTTTGGCCGCTTTGCCTTCCTGGTCTGTGGTTGGCGGAAAGCTGTTTAAAAGTTCAAGCGCAAAATCTTTCAGCGGATCGATACTGAATGTTCTAACCCCTGTATTTACAAGCGTAAGGTTGATATAAACCTCATCGAGACGACCCTGCCCACCGAGCCCCGTCTGAAATGGTCTTCTGACAAAATCATTTACGGTAAGCACAAAACCGGTTGGGTGCAAAACATCTTCGCCCATAAAAAAGGTGCCACCAGATACTTTGGCGCTGGCAAATACCGGACAACAAAAAACAAAAAGCAGCAGACACAAAAAGCAAAGCAGTGTCTTCTTGTGTTTTTCGGGGAAAGCAAAGCTTGAAAGATTATTTTTATAAATCATGGTGAAGTATGTTACCACAATACTCTCACCAAGAAAACAGGCTTGCTGGGTTAGTTAAAAAAAATCAGCAGATAATCATAAGCATCGTTGCTTTTGTCTACAGCC
>SABV01000468.1 GCA_009928855.1 Erysipelotrichia bacterium
TCAAAATCAGTTAAATATGATACGGCTCCGTAAAAATTAGCGAACAGTTTTTTTTGCAGCACTCGATTCTTTTCGTAATTGCTTTTTGCCCTTTGCAAGGTTTTAAGGCTCTTTTCATCCTCTTTTTCAAGCCTGGCGTATGTTTCTTCAATTTTCTGCAATTTGGCTCTTTCGATTTCTTCGTGCATCCGGCTGATTTTATGCCAGTATTGGCTTGTTTCAGGCGTTTTATTCGTTTCGAGCATTCGCCGGGCTTTTATTGTTATGCCAGTGGCAAGAATGTCTCTCAGCTCAGATTCAGAAAACTTAACATTCTGAAACGTATGAATTTTCGGCACAATTCTGTTGTCTGATACATCTTTGCGAGAAAAAAAACGACGATCTTTTTTGCGGGCTTTCATGCTGATGGCGAAAGCAGAGAGTTCGGCGGCACGTTCATCAATTTCGAGACCGACTAGGTTGTTCTGTAGAATCAACGCCGGAATCTGATTCGGGTCGTAACCCTGCTCTTCATACATCTGATATAAAAGATCGAAAGCGTAAGTCAGCATGTGGCCTGAACCGCAGGCCGGGTCGCAGATTTTGATCTCTTCGGGACCGGTGATGCGTAAAAAGTCAGTTTCTGGTTGCTCTGGTTTGATGTAGTAGTCCATTTTAGCGACCAGGTTTGAGTTCGGGCGGTTGAGCAGCCACAGGCGACCGAGTGAATTCTCAACCAAATAGCGCACGATATAGTGCGGCGTGAAGAGTTGGGTCGCGGCTGGTATGTTCTCGGGCGTGATTTTTTTGTTTTTCTTCAGCCCGTCGAAGACCTGGTCTTTCTTTTCGGCAATGTAAAACTGATAGAGCCAGCCGATCACTTCGACATCTTCGCATGTGTCGGGGGTCATAGCCTCGCGGGTATATGCCAGAATCGAATTACCAGAGAGCAGATCATCAGGCATCAGCAGGCCGGTATAGTCTTCGATGCGCTGAAACAGGAACGGCATGAATTGATTCCAGTAATTGCAGACGGCGACGATCAGAAATCGGTAAGCCTCTGTCTGCGGATCGCGGTTCGGGGTTCTGCCATCGAGCACCGAGAAGATCTGCTGACGTATCTTTTCGGGAACCAGCTCGTCATCAACATGGCCCATTTTAGCTTCGGCCAGGATCTCGGGCTGAAACTGACCTTCGGCCGGTGAAACGACGTTTATGCGATTGTAGCGGTTAACATCCATGAAACGCAGCGCGCAGAAGCGGTTGAACCAGATATAGGCAACCCGCTCGATAACCTGCTCGCGACTGCTCGCTTCGATGCTTTCTTCAAGCTTCTTTATCGCCTCGGGGTTCTCGCGTCGAATGACATTCTCATTGGCCAGCACCAGCTTGAGCTTTGCTTCGACCTGATCGATCAGGCTTCTTCTCGCATATTGTGCAAATTTCTTCAACTTTGTCGTATCCATTCTGCCTCATCCCTTTCAGTCTTTCTTAACGCCGGCGCTATTTTTTAATTTCTATACACGGATCTATGCACTTCGTGTATAGCGCGTAACATGGCGCGTAAAAGTGATGCTGTTGGCGCGTTGCTTTTTCGCTTCTGGCGCATAAATTGGCACATATTTACACGCCTGGCGTGTAAAGTGGCGCGAATCTTTCGCGCCTGGCGCGTAAATTGGCGCGTAAAAATGTAACATCTTTAAATATCAATCCTTTTTGCAATAAATTGAGTCTCTTCCTTGCCCTGAAAGTTTTATCTTATCCTGCTTTTTTAGCTTTGTGAGAATTTTATAAGCCTGATCTTTGCTTAACCGGCAGAGTTCGATAACATCAGATCTTTTTATGCTGCCGTGTTTTTCAATAAAGTTCAGTATCATCTGTTCCTGCTGAATCGTGTCAAAACCGGCCTGCCGAACGTAAGCAGCTTTTTCACCGGATTTTTTATATATTTTAGCGCTTAATGTGTAAAAACGGCCCCTGCCACCGCCATGAGGCTCTACCATTCCTGCTTCTACGAGCTTTTCAAGATTGGCGCGAATAGAAGTTTCTGGTTTTTGCACTGAATCTAAAAAGTCTGCGGTGGTGAGACGCCTTTCATGGCTTAATCTCGAAAGAATGATCAGGCTGTCAATTGGTAAGAACCCATTTATATGGTTTTCTCTCTGCAGAATCATGTTAAGAAATTCGAGATTGGCTTCTTCGTCTGACATCTTAACAATGACGTTAAAAGAATCTGAATCACTATAATCAGGTGCCGGGCGCCCATAACGAAGCAGACCTTCGAAAATACGGTCGATGCCTCGACCGGTTCGTTCTGCCAGACCTATACGTTTAACAATATCTGCAAGCAGTGAATTTCGTGGGTGCGGGGAAACAACAAGAAGATTCTTAAGGGTTACTCCCTCGACAAAACCACCTGGATTAGAGATTGACAGGCCTTCGGAGTCGATCTTTACA
>SABV01000469.1 GCA_009928855.1 Erysipelotrichia bacterium
GGCACAAAACGCGATGTAAAAGATCTGCAGCTTGCATTTGGCACCAGGTTTCCGATTGCCAGAAGAATGCTGGCCCGAGAACAGCTCTACGGTGGTATCAAACTGAGATTTGTCAGTATTGACAGGTATATCAAAAGTCTTTTGCAGCATAGTAAAAAAGATACTCAATCGCTGGGCATCGGTCTGATGTACCATTACAATGATCGTCTTACCGGCGGTCTGACCGTTGATAACCTGGTCGAAAATGTCGAAGGCCCCACTGCCGAACGTGATGGCGTAACTCTTAATCTCGGTGCGGCATTCAAGCTTACGAAAGGCACAACCGTGTCTGCTGATGCGATCAATATTACCAACTCGGCCAGAACTTATGATCAGCAATATCGCCTCGGTGTCGAAAAGAAATTCATCGAAAATGACCTGACTATGCGTATGGGCTCTCTCAACGGCACGCTGACTCTTGGTTTTGGTATGCATGTGCTGCCCAATATCAGAGTTGACTACTCATACTACGACGGCGAAGTAGTGAGTGAGCATCATGTCGGGGCGCATGTGACATTCGATTGATGCAAAAGGAAAACGGCCGAATGAGATTCGTTACCGGAACACTTGCTTTTATAATATGTTTATTCTCCGCCTGCAGCCTGCAGGCGGATACTTTTGTCGATCCGCAGTTTTTTTTGCAGCAGAAGCTCGAAGTTTATGGCCTGGCCGGCACCCCCTGGGAGAGCGAACCCTCTTATGATGAAGAACGCTCTCGTGCCTGGATGGACGCGCTGCATCATGCCTATGAAGCGATTCTTGAGCTGCCGCTGATGGAAGGCAAACAGGTGAAGCATGTTTTGCAGACTAATGCTGCTCTTAAAGAACGCCTGGGGCTTGTTCTGATGTCGGCACCTAAAACTTTTTTTCAGCCTGATTTATCGGGTCTTAGCCGTTGTCGTGTCGAAATACCCATGAATGGCAAATTGAGTTTGAGATCAGCTTTATATCTGGCAGCTTTGCGCCCTCAGCCGATGCAACCGGTTGATTTTCTTGCTTCATGGAGCGCCGGCTTGAGACTTTCAGAAAAGCCAAAGAAACCATTGGTAACCAGAGTTGTCATCGATGTGCGCGATTTTGATTTTGAGCCATGCCTTTTTCCGAGGTTTTTTGACGCCGCCGGCATGTTGATTTTTCAAGAAGCAATGATACCTTCGCCAGAACGTTTCAGTCGCCCGGTTGTGCGTTTTATGACCGATATAACGGCTGCCCGTGAAGGCGTAGATGAAAGCGAAAGTTGCACGATTGCTGCGTATGTTAACGAACTGTGTTTGCGTGATATTGCAATTGAACATGCCGATGCTCAGGAGTTTGCGCATTTTTGCCGTGATCTGGTACAGAATCCGTTGCAAAAACGAGAGATAGTAGTTGTATTTGACCCGGGCCGTGGCAAAAAAGCGGGCCGGCTTGGTAAAAGCGAAAAAAAAGCCGATGAATCGGCAGTTAATAAGCAAAATCAGGAGGCAAAACCATGAAACTAAGACATATTCTGGCCGCGATTCTGCTGCTGTTGTTCTATTGCAGCGCCGCGTCTACGGCTGCCGAGGTTGACCGCGACCTCGAAAAAAGAACCGCCAAGATAGAGCGCTATATTTATGGTGACACTCTGGGCGGTCTTATGACTGACAGACTGCGTCAGACCGAAGAAGACCTGTTTGGTCGCGCGACCGGGCAGACTGATTCCGAAAAATCACGCTATCTGCATGATTTTATCTTTAAAGGCTCTTCATCTAACCTGTCGCTTGATATGAAGCTGAGCTTTCTCGAATGGAAACTCTTTAATAAAACAGGCGAAGGTACTCTTGAAGCTCGTCTTGCTGATATCGACCGTCAGGTTATTGGCTCTGTATCTATGGAACCCATGGCGTTTAGACTCGAACAGCTTGTGCATCTGTCTATCGAAAAAGGCCTGATTTCCCTACATCAGGTCACTATCCCGCAAGGCACAGAGATCAGGCTGCGCCTCAAAAAAGATATTTCGAGTCGAACAGCGACTAAAAATGACATTATTCCGATGATTGTTACTGATGATCTGTTTATCGACAATAATATTCTTGTTATGACCAAAGGTGGTATTGTCAGCGCCAGCGTAAAGAATGTGCGCCGTGGCGGCCGTTTTGGCAGAACCGGTTATGTGAATCTCGACGTGAGAACTATCGAAAGCATGGATTCAAGCGCTCTGCCAATCGAAATTGACGATGCCGGTGAAAAATTTGACAAGCGCAAAATCGGCATGGCTGCAGGCGCTTCAACTCTTGGTTATCTGGTGCTTGGCCCGATTGGCCTTGCTGGTGGTGCTTTTATCAAGGGCGGTGAAGTTGAAGTGCCCGCCGGTACCGAAATAACAGTGCGAACTACTGCAGACTGCAAGGTTACAGGAGTGCTGGTGCACCGCAA
>SABV01000470.1 GCA_009928855.1 Erysipelotrichia bacterium
CTGATAAACTATGACATTCACTGGAACCCGGTTCGTATTATTCAGCGCTTTGGCCGTATCGACCGCATTGGCTCTCGAAATGATGTTATACAACTGGTTAATTACTGGCCCGACATCAGCCTCGATGAATACATAAATCTCAAAGAGCGCGTCGAAAACCGCATGATGATCGCAGATGTCACCGCCACAGGTGATGACAATGTTCTTACCGCTCAAAGCAGTGAGGTTTCTTATCGCAAAGAGCAGTTAAGAAAGCTTCAGGAAGAAGTTATCGAACTCGAAGACCTCAAGACGGGTATTTCTATAACAGATCTCGGCTTGAATGATTTCCGCATGGACTTGCTGAATTACGTAAAAGAGCATGGTGATCTTGAACTTGCCCCAAAGGGAATGCATGCCATCGTGCCGTCGCAACCAGAGCTGGGTCTGAAGCCAGGCGTGATTTTCACTTTACGCAATCTGAACGACAGCGTTAATGTGAACCAGCACAACCGTCTGCACCCGTATTATCTGCTCTATATTGCTCATGATGGTGAGATTGTCGCCAATCATACTGAAGTAAAAAAGTTGCTCGATCTGGTTCGAACCAGCTGCAAAGGCCAGAATGAGCCAATCGGTGAGATTTGTCGCATATTCAATCGGCAAACAGACGAGGGTCGCAACATGAAGGTTTATTCAGATCTTCTTGGCGCAGCTATCAGATCGATGATCGATGTTAAAGAAGAGAAAGACCTCGACAGTCTCTTCACCGGGGGCAAAACCACCGCACTATTGAACACCATTTCTGGGCTCGACGATTTTGAGCTGATAGCATTTCTTGTTGTCCAGGAACCAGGCTGATGGCTGTTCTGTTTGAATGCCCTGCCAGCGCTGCTTTTGGCCGAGTTCTGCCAAAAAGCAAGATTTATGAGCATGCTGAACCGTCTTCAGCGGTTAAAGAGTCTTTCATAAGGCAGGTAGAAAAGATTGTCTGGCAATATAAGCTTTCTCCTGAAACCGTTAATTTGAAAGAAACAGAAGCTGTTCCAGAGATACAGATTTTCAGTGTTCTTCTTAGAACAGGTGACCTGAAAACCGAGATACTGCGTTGCATTGACAATGCTATTCCCCTGCCTGTTATTTTTGAATTGCTATACGAAGGCAAGAGAAAGGTTGTGGCTGCATACAAGAGGCCGGCTGAAACCGGTTCAAGCAAATGGATTACCAGCGAATATTTTGAAACTGACTGGCAGCCTGCAAATAGTTTTCGACAACCTCTGCCAATGGTGCTTAACCTTGAGGCTTTATATTCGCAGTTACTGGGCTCGGTTTTTCCTTATGCTTCGAGACGTGATGAAACTTTGAAAGAATACGTTGAACGGCTTGAACTTGCCAGAAGCAAACAGAAAGAAATCGAAAAGTGCCAGGTAAAACTGAGAAAAGAGAAGCAGTTCAACCGCAAGGTAGATTTAAATAGTCAGTTACGCAACTTAATGCGCGAAATGGAAGGTTTAACAGCATGAAAACAGAAATTCTTATGCGACTTCAGAGCCAATTTGAGACGATTAAACAAAGCATACCAGGCGAAGATATTGAATTCTGGTTTGCCCGCGATCTCATGGAACCACTCGGTTACGCTCGCTGGGAAAACTTTCAAACTGCAATTAAGCGTGCAATTGAATCTTGTGAAACCACAGGCTTTAACCCGGAAAACCATTTTCGTGGCGTCACGAAAATGGTCAAAGTTGGCAGTGGTGCCGAACGGCCTATTGAAGACTTTATGCTGACTCGCTATGCATGCTATCTTATCGCACAAAACGGTGATCCTCGCAAAGAACCAATTGCCTTTGCCCAGAGCTATTTTGCCATTCAAACACGCAGGCAGGAACTAATTGAAGATAGAATGCGACTGCAGGCCCGTCTTGATGCCAGAGAAAAACTCAGAGAGTCTGAAAAGACACTTTCACAAAACATCTATGAACGTGGAGTCGATGATGAAGGCTTTGGCAGAATAAGATCAAAAGGCGATGCGGCACTGTTTGGCGGCCATACAACTCAGGTTATGAAAGACCGTTACGGAATCACCAAAACCCGGCCACTTGCCGATTTCTTACCAACTCTCACAATCGCTGCAAAAAATCTTGCAACCGAAATGACGAACCACAACGTTCATCAGGAAGATTTGAAAGGTGAAACAGCGATTACCCGTGAGCACATTCAAAACAATCAGAGCGTTAGAGAAATGCTTGATAAGCGAGGCATAAAGCCAGAAGAATTACCGCCTGAAGAAGACATAAAAAAGCTTGAACGACGTATCAAGGCAGACGAAAAAAGAATTGAAAAGCAATCAGGGAAGCTGCCGGAACCAAAGAGCGAGGAATGAAAATGAAAAAACTGAAAATGCACACTCCCAACCTTACCCAGGATAACATCGCCAGAATTAAAGAAGTGTTTCC
>SABV01000471.1 GCA_009928855.1 Erysipelotrichia bacterium
CTTGTGGGTCTTGAACAATAGTCATTTTTTGAACTCCTATCAAAATACCAATGCCGATTTTTAAAAACCGACGCGCCCAGGACAACCCAAATTTTTAACAACCGGTCGAAACTCAAAAACATTAAGGCCAACTTTTAACCACCAGGTCGAACTGCTCACTTTTTTTAAACCATTGGCTGAACTTCCATATAAAACCGCCTGACCGCTTCGCTTTAAGACAAACAACCCCGGCACAAATTCAAATTCATAATGCTATTCTTAAATACATTCTCACTACGACTTTTTTTCATGCCTCTAACGCTTTCTGGTAGAGTGATTGAATATGATTTGCCATAACGCTTTTTTTGTAAATTTCATCAAAGGCTTTAACCATGAAATATAAAAAAATCTAAACCCATCACTGTAAAGGTAATAACTTTTGATATTTGCATGGTTCGACTTTGCGAAATTCCCAGCCCGATAAAAATTCTTTGCGTTCATCGGCTGGCAAAAGATGAATACACGCCTTGAGGTTACAATCAGCGCAAGGGTCTGGCTGCTGGCATATTGTAAATAAGTTCCCGTCATACGCGCATGGCTGAAGCTCCGGCAATCGGTATTCGTTTGGGCTGCGTCGATATGATTTCTCGCAACCGTAAAACCTGCCTGATTGCGCCTTTTCTAGCTTTCCGAGCGCCATCAACTTTTTTATGTGACGGTGAATAGCGCCCCGGTTTTTACCAGCGCCCGCCTCTGACATTTGCGTAAAGGTCATGAAGAATATGCCCGTTTTCTTATCTGCAAAAACCTTTGCATGACGCAAAAGAATGAAATAGAGCTGCCGCAATGCCGCCGTTTCAAGCCGATTGCATGTTTTTATGCTGAATACTTCGCGAATTTCAGGCGTTGCTACTGTAGGTCGTCTGAACCATGATTTGCGATAAACAGACTTCACAACATACTTAACGTGGTCGTGAACTTCTTTGTCAACAATGCCGGGATTCCAACTGGTAGCAATCCATTTGTTAAGCCGATCTGAACATTCATCAGCCGATAGCCCTAGTTCTTCTTTAAGATAAACCGACACCAGGAAGATTGATTGATTGCGCCGACCTTTGTCTTGAACGCCAGACTTTAAAAGAGAATTGATTGTAATGCTGTATTTTTCAGATTCCGCCGCGTAAATTGGCAATGCTGAAGTGCTCTGTAACAATTCCGCGTAAAGGTTCATCACGTCATAATCTTTTGCGTCATAATTCAAGGCCACGCAATCGCGTATGACTTGGCTGTCAAGGCGCTGTATTTTGCCTATGGCATCAACCACCGGGATTTCATTGCCCCATTCATCACATGGGAAGCAATACGCGCCCGTTTCTTGATGAACTCCCAGAGGTAACTTGTATGCCTTGCCATTACCACCGAATAACTCAACCTTGTCGTTGATACCGCAATCATTCAATAGAATGGTGAAGAATTTGCCGAAAGTTTTTCTATCAATCGGATCTGACAAAAAAATGTCGAGATGATAGCCTTTTTTGCCTGAGAAACTCATCAGCATATTGCCATCAGTAACGCCGTAACGAATCATCGCCGAATAAATTCTGTTCAGCAATTCGCGGTCAAGGCTGTCGATGTCGATACCGATCACGCTGCTGCCCTTGTCTGGAAAGCATACGCCGATTGTTTTTTTGCCCTGAACATGCAACATTAAATCGTCTGCGTTAAGTCTGGCAGGTCGATTAGACACAAAAACGGTTTTATCAGGCGTTTTCTCAAGCCATCTACGACGAATCGACAAATAAAAGCTGTCGAGAAATTCAGCGATAGCAAGGCGGCTGGCGTGTTCAGGCTCATATTGCTTGAAATAGTCCAGCATCGAAAGGCCATGCTTTTTGATAACATGGCTCCCGGCTCGCTTCAGCTCTTTCTGACAGACTTTACAAAAGAACATGACGCGCCGTTACTGGTTCTGTGAATTAGCTATAAACTCAACCTGCGATTTTGCAGGAAGGTTTGCGCTGCTGGCTGTAGCCTGATTGCTGCCTTTGGCGATAAATGCCAATAATTCGCTTTTGCTTATGCGCCAACGGCCATTGACTCTATAAGCCGGTATAACCCCGTCTCTAAGTAGCTTGCAGAAATAGGTATAGTGATAGCCTGCAATGGGCGCACCTTCTCTGGTGCCGATAAAATCTGTGTTTTTCATAGAATTTGCCTGCCTTCGTTAAAATATGAAGGGGCTTACTTTCTTGTTAGGTGCAAATTCTATTGATATTTTGGAAAAACCTGCTATACTATTCTTATCAAATCGAGGTTTTAACGAACCAATTTCTTTTTGCACTAACCTGAAGGCTGCCACCTTCGGGTTACTTGCTTTTAGGGCAATGTTACCTTTCACAAAGCATACGAGTTCTTTATATAAATGTCAAGAAAAATATTCTTGAAACCTGCATCA
>SABV01000472.1 GCA_009928855.1 Erysipelotrichia bacterium
GGTTTTCTTGGCATGATTTACAATATGGGTGTGGCAAGCGGTCTTTTTCCTCTTATCATTTTTATAGGAGTTGGCGCGATGACGGATTTCGGTCCGCTGATTGCCAACCCGAGAACTGCACTACTTGGTGCTGCTGCGCAGTTTGGCATTTTTGGCACATTGCTTGGAGCCCTGTTTTTATCTGAATATGCCGGGTTCGGATTTTCTATGCGCGATGCGGCATCGATAGCCATTATTGGTGGCGCCGATGGCCCAACGGCTATTTTTGTTTCTTCGGCGCTTTCACCGCACCTGCTTGGCGCAATTGCTGTTGCAGCCTATTCTTACATGGCGCTTGTGCCGATTATTCAGCCTCCGATAATGAAATGGTTGACTACTGAGGATGAACGATGCATTCAGATGAGTCAGCTCAGGCAGGTTTCTCAGGGTGAAAAAATTCTTTTTCCGCTTGCTGTTCTGCTGCTGTGTGCGCTATTGATTCCTCAGGCAACTCCTCTCATTGGTGCTTTGATGTTTGGCAATCTGTTAAAAGAAGCTGGCGTGGTGGACCGTCTGGCGAAAACTGCCCAGAATGAATTGATAAATATTGTTACTATTTTTCTGGGGCTTGCAGTTGGCTCTAAACTTTCTTCTGAGCAATTTTTGCGTCCTCAAACTCTTGGAATTCTATTTCTGGGTTTATTGGCTTTTTCAATGGGTACTGCCGCGGGTGTTATTTTGGCGCGAGTTATGAACCGGCTCTCAAAACAACCGATAAATCCACTTATTGGCGCGGCTGGTGTTTCAGCTGTGCCAATGTCGGCAAGGGTTGTAAACAAGGTGGGGCTGGAGTATAATGCCAATAATTATCTTTTGATGCATGCCATGGGCCCCAATGTTGCCGGAGTAATCGGCTCGGCTGTTGCAGCCGGTGTTTTGCTGGCCCTGGTTAAATAATGAATATTGGAAAAGAACTCGGAAAATAAGGCCGTCGTGATTGGCTTTGGTGAATCGGAAGACCCGGTGCCGGAGCAGGTTTTTCATACTCGTTACAAGGTCTTTGCCGGGCCATGCAAAAACTGCGGCTGTGCTGGTCGAAAGCTTTTTGTCTCTGGCAATTTTCTTGCTCTGGTGTGCGACGAGTGCCATAGTGAGCTTCATACTTCTATCTCTGCCGCCGATCTGCCAGAGGTCACTTACGTTTATTGGTGTAACGCTTCAAAGTTTGCTTCTGACGAAGTTAAGCTTTCATCAGAAGATGAGAAGCAAATTGCAGAGCTGGTAAACAAAATTGCCGACGAATATGAAACTCCTCACTGGGCAGTCATGATTGTCGGGGGTCGTTGTGCACGAAGTGATGTGTGTGTTAATTTTTCCTGCCCGTATTTAAAAAAGTCCCAATGAATCTGGAGAATTTAAATGTTGTCTGAGAATCTTATTATCAGCGCTGAAGTGCAAAATGCTCTGGCAGATAAATTGCCAGTGGTTGCACTTGAGTCAACCATAATATCGCACGGCATGCCTTGGCCACAGAACGTCGAGACTGCAAAAATGTTAGAAAAAACTGTGCGTGACAATGGCGGGGTACCCGCCACTATTGCAATCCTTGACGGAAATATACGGGTAGGACTGGATGATTCTGAGCTGGAAATGCTTGGCACGTCAAAAAATGTCAGAAAGGCTTCCAGGAGAGATTTGCCATCGATTCTGGCAGTTAAGCAGCACGCGGCTACAACTGTTTCAGCTACCATGATATGTGCTCACCTGGCCGGAATCAAATTTTTTGCAACCGGTGGTATTGGCGGGGTACATCGAGGAGCTTCCGAAACTTTTGATATTTCCGCCGATCTGCCTGAGTTTACCCGTACGCCGGTTCTCGTTGTTTGCGCTGGCGCCAAAGCTATACTTGATATACCGCTCACCATGGAATATCTTGAGACTCTCGGAATTCCGGTGCTTGGTTATCGCACTGACGAAATGTCGGCTTTTTATTATCGCTCTAGCGGTGTTAAGATACCTCAGAGATTTGATGAGCCTGAACAGGCTGCTCAGATTTTTTATCAGTCGCTTCAACTTGGTTATAAAAGTGGTATTCTGGTTGGTAACCCTGTTCCGGAAGAATTTTCATTGAATCGCGCCAAAATAGAGCATTGCATCAGTGAAGCCCTTAGTGATGCGGCAAAACAGAATGTAAATGGTCAGGCTGTCACTCCGTTCCTTCTCGGACGCCTTAACGCCATAACTGCCGGAGACAGTCTTAAAACCAACATTGCACTGGTTAATAATAATGCCGCTCTTTGTGCACGCATCGCGGTGACTTTTGCGAGGATCAGGTCATGATCAATCTCTCAAATGTTAAAGTTGCCTTTGGTGATCGTATTCTGTTTCAGAATGCTAATATGCTGGTGCGACCAAATGACAAGATTGGTCTGGTTGGACCGAATGGCGCC
>SABV01000473.1 GCA_009928855.1 Erysipelotrichia bacterium
CATTAACCCCATGAACTATGCCAATTAAATCAGTATTTTTAAAAACCGTATAAATTGTATAAGGAGTGTCGTAAGCCTCGTAAACAGGGTCCAGGTCTGCCCCAAGCCTTGCTTTTAAATCATGAAAAAGTTGCTGCCCCCCGGCAAAATTACGAAATTCGCGAATTTCTTCTTTAAAACTGGTTACTCCGGGGTAAAGAAACTTCAGATCTTGAGCGGGATTGCTCAATGTACATCCAATAGCTCCACACAGCTCGGCAGCAGGAAAAAATAACCCAAAAAACAACAATAGAAAAGCCAGAGGTTTCATAGAAACTCCTTAAAACATTGGATTCAGGCTATATCAGCGCAGCCCGGGGCTAATAATTTTTACCAGTAGCGATAATATTGCAGACTGGTAATTGTTTCTTCATTACCATTCTGAGCTGCAAGTTTTTTTTCGATATTAAGCTTTATCCACTCAAGATTTGTGTTACCAACATCATTATTAAAATACCAGGTCAACTCTCCGATAAGCGAAGCATCGGTTTCATTATGAGTTATTTCCTGCCAGAAACGACGATATTGGGTTGCCCAGCCAAATTTTCGATCACGGCGCAAAAAATCCAGTTGATAAAGCTGCGTAAATACGTCGTCAGTTTCGTCTTTTCCGGTGCTAACCTCGGTGGTAAGAGTCATTTTTCCACCCTTTACCGCCTGGCCATAGCGGCCGTCGAGACCAACACGCATGGTATCGACAATCTGTCTGCTGCCGGCATTTGCCATAACAGAGCGACTGCGCATCAAGGCGTGCTTAGAAAGACGTTCTCCTGTAATGATGGCCAGACCGGCCTCAAGGCCTTGATCATATAAAAACCTGTTAGACAGACTGACTCTAGCGCCAATTAAACCAGACTGACCTCTTGCAGCGATCTCATAGCCAGAGCCAAGCATGTAATAAAGATCATAATTCAGATTTTTATCAAGCGCCCCCCAGAAGCCAGCATACCAGTCGCGTTCAAAACCGAAGTTACGGTCATTGGTCAATTGCAGAATTGTGCCATGCGTATCCGTCTGCAGGTTCAGACCAAAAGGCAGATAAAATCGGCCCAATCTGAAGTTAAAACGACCTAGATTTCGAGCTCTGGCTTCGGGCGCAAGCCATGAATCAAGAGCATTATAAAAATCAAAATACAAATTATGGTATTCAAAGAACAGTTCGGGGCGTTCTTCGCCTTCCATATCACTAACAAGCGGTACAAACTGCCGGCGGAATACAAGACGCGCCTGCAGATTAAAACTTGAGGTTGTCGAAACCTCGTTCGCAAATTTTTTAAGAAACTCAAACCCATATGAATGCCGGTGATAAACTTCATCAGCACCATTATCACCAGAAGAGAATGAAAACTGAGTCATTATTTCGTTTTTAAAAAATGAACTTCCACCGGCTTTTTGCCCTGAACCCAGGTTTAATGTTGCGCTTGCAACTAAACCATCAAGGTCGGCAAATGGATCAACAGACTCTCCAATTGCCGGCTTCAAAGAAAGCACAATCATCAGCGCCATAAAGACAAAGCTCTTTATCTTCATTTTCACTCCGAATCAGAGAATCGTTTAATCAACTAATCGCAGATTTTAACCTATAAGCGCATACCGATCTAACCTGCAAAAATCAGCTCACTTAATAAATCAGCAAAATCAATGCCAATATGTTTTATGCGGCCGAGTTTGCCGATGGAATAGCCAGTTTTTTCATTTTATATCTCAATGTTCTCTCGCTCACGCATAGCCTGCGTGCTGCTTCAGACTGGTTGCCAGAGGAATCTTTAAGGGCATCAAGAATGCATTGTTTTTCAAGATTATTTATTTTGGACTGAAGAGAATTCGGATCAGCATCATCCGCGGCCTCGACAAAATCGCCGAACTCGCGAGGCAGATCTCCGACATCTATTGTCTGATCTGGTATCAGAAAAAAAAGCCTTTCAACCAGATTCTCGAGCTCACGAATGTTTCCTGGCCAGCAATAAGCCTGCAAAGCCTGCATAGCCTTTCTCGAAAATTGTTTAACAGGCGCCTTATACATGACCGACAATCGCTGCATTTTTTCGACTACAAACAGTGAAATATCATCGGATCTGTCACGCAGTGGTGGCACGTTAACCGGTATAACAGCCAAACGATAAAAAAGATCTTCACGAAATCGTCCAGTTCTGACCATCTCCGCGAGATCCCGGTTAGTGGCAGACACCCATCGAATATCCGCCTTTTGTAATTTATTGGCTCCTACCCGGCTGAATTCGCCTGATTGAATAACGCGAAGCAGCTTTGGCTGAAGAGACAATGGTAATTCGCCAATTTCGTCGAGAAACAATGTTCCCCCATCTGCATCTTCAATACGCCCGGTTCTGCTTTTATCAGCGCCAGTAAATGCTCCGCGCACATGGCCGAA
>SABV01000474.1 GCA_009928855.1 Erysipelotrichia bacterium
TTCATTTCTTAGATTGATCTGTAGATATTCCTAAATTTTGTAACATTGAAATTGTCGAGATATTCTTTTCACAAAAGGCATTAATTAAGAAGCCATGGTTAAAGAGTCATATCCTGTTATTGATCTATTTGCTGGCCCTGGGGGGCTTGGTGAAGGTTTTGCTACCATCAGGAGCCGAAAGAACGCACCTGTTTTTGTTCCTGTGGCATCTTTTGAACGTGATCAGTATGCACATCAGACACTTCGGCTTCGGCACTTTTTCAGGACTTTTGATTCAAATCCACCGAATAAATATTATGAGTATCTTGAAGGAAAGATTTCAATAACCGAACTGGCCGAAATTTATCCCAAGAAGTGGAAAGAGGCTGAGTCATCTGCCTGCAGAATTTCTCTCGGCATTGAGACCCATGAGCATGTAAAAAAAATAATTAATGAGAAGCTGAATGGTAGAAAAAAATGGGTTCTGGTTGGTGGCCCGCCTTGCCAGGCATATTCATTGGTGGGCAGGGCCCGCAGAGCCCATGACGCTGGCTTTGAGCAGGATGAGAAACACTTTCTTTATAAAGAATACCTGAAAATAATTGTTGATCATCAACCACCGGTTTTTGTCATGGAAAATGTGAAAGGCCTGCTTTCTGCAAAGGTCAATGGAGAACCGGTGCTTCAGAAGATTCTACGTGATCTTTCCAAGCCGAAATTGGCTGTAGAGAAGAAAGAGAATGGTCTGAGCTACCGGCTTTATTCTTTGTCAAAGAAAGGTGTATACCGAGAAAGCACTGACCCGTCGGCCTTCATTGTAAAAGCTGAAGAATATGGCGTTCCTCAGGCTCGCCATAGAATGTTTATTCTGGGAATCCGTTCTGACCTGAAAATTGAACCGGAAATTCTCAATAAAGAAAAAGCGCCGACAGTTGAAGATATTATTGGGAGTCTGCCGAAAATCAGAAGTGGCGTTTCAGGTGGGCCAGACACGCAGGAAAGATGGGAAAAGCTGATAAGAAAGACTATTACAGGTCAATGGTTTAAAAAGTCTGCAGCTGCTGACAGAGGCTTTAGCCAAGTTGTACAGAACCTGTTCAACGATAATATGGTTTTTCCGACAAGCCGCATTTCTGATTCATACCAGAAGCCGGGCAAAATGCGGAACTGGTTTTTTGATGAAAGATTGCCTGTTTTAACCGGTCATGAATCAAGATCTCATATGGAATCTGATATCGAACGCTACTTGTTTGCTTCAATTTTTGCTCTTGCGAAGGGAACATCTCCCAAACTTGCTGATTTTCCCAGAACGATTCTGCCCCATCATAAAAATGTTGAAGAAGGACGAACAGGAAAAATGTTTTCAGACCGCTTTCGCGTGCAGCTGTATAACCGCTTTTCCACAACTGTTACTTCTCATATTTCAAAAGATGGTCATTATTTTATTCATTATGACCCGGTGCAGTGCCGGAGCCTGACTGTCAGAGAAGCCGCGCGGCTGCAGACATTTCCGGATAATTATCAATTTGAGGGCCCACGTACGGCTCAATATCACCAGGTCGGAAATGCTGTGCCCCCTTTTCTCGCAGCAAAAATAGCAGAGGTTGTTGAGAAGATCATGGCCGAAATGGATGATGATTAACAATGACAGATTCTTTGACACCAGAAAGACGCAGCTGGAATATGTCCAGAATCAAAGGCAAAAACACAAAGCCAGAATTGGTGTTGCGTTCATTACTGCATCAGGCGGGTTTTCGCTATAGGCTCCATCCTGAAAACATGCCAGGAAAGCCTGATATTGTTCTACCACGCTATAACACAGCAATATTCGTGAACGGATGCTTCTGGCATCGCCATGAAAACTGCAGATTCGCTTACGTTCCAAAGTCCCGGCCGGAATTCTGGATGGAAAAATTCCAATCTACAATTCTGCGTGACGAAAATAAAAAGCAATTGCTGATTGCAGATGGCTGGCATGTCATGATTGTCTGGGAATGCGATTTGAAAAAGGATCCAAAAGCTGTTGCAGAAAAATTGGCAGCTTATCTGGGGCCTCTGGAGAGGGATGTTTAATGTCAAAATTTCACAGATTGCCACCCAGCGCATCATCTCTTTCAGAATCAATGCGCGATATCGGTTACTCTCTTGCCACCGCAATAGCAGATATTATTGATAACAGCATAACTGCCAATGCCTCTGAAATTGAAGTATACTGCGATTTGACCCAGGAAAGACCGACGCTGGCCATTGTAGATAACGGTCATGGAATGAATTCAGAGGAGCTTATGACTGCAATGAGGCATGGCGCTGCCAATCCGAAACAGGAACGTCCTCCATACGACCTTGGCCGCTTTGGACTTGGCTTGAAAACGGCTTCTTTTTCTCAATGCCGCCAGCTTACTGTCGCCAGTTCAAAAAATGGCATTCTATGTGGAGCGGAGTGGGAT
>SABV01000475.1 GCA_009928855.1 Erysipelotrichia bacterium
TAAAACGGTGATTCTTTAAGCAGTGGGCGGTTTAAGTTGGTTCGTTTTAGCAGAGCAAGCCAGGCGCAACCTATGCTTTGGGGGTGTGTTATAAAAAAGAAGAAAAATTGTAAAAAAAACATTACAATACTAAGTAACAGGTAAAAATTAGATGAGTGAGGCGATCGTGTTTTGCTTGCCCCTTATTTGGGTGTTTTGCAAAGCCGGAGAAAGCATCCATGGAAAACAAAAGCAGTTTCAGCGAAAATGATATCGATATTATGGATAATACCGGTCAAATTGATCTTGAAGATCTTTTTGATCTCAATGACATACAAAAACTGCAGGACGAATTTGCCAGGGCAACTGGTGTTGCCACAATCATCACGCGCCCTGATGGGGTGCCCATTACCAGACCAGAAAACTTTACCCGTTTGTGTAATGATATTATCCGCAAAAGTAAAAAGGGTTGTGAAAATTGTTATAAATCAGATGCGGTTATTGGTCGGCTTTGTATCGATGGCCCGGTTATTCAGCCATGTTTAAGTGGTGGCTTGTGGGACGCCGGCGCCGGCATTACCGTTGGGGGTAAACATATTGCCAACTGGCTGATTGGGCAGGTTCGCAATGAAGCTCAAACCGAAGAGAAGATGCGAAGTTATGCGCGAGAGATTGGCGTAGATGAAGAAAAGGTGGTTGCCGCTTTTCGAGAAGTACCTTCTATGACGAAAGAGCGATTCGCCAGCATCGCGCAAATGCTTTTTACCATCGCCAATCAGCTGTCTACTCTGGCATATCAGAATTTGCAGCGGGCACGTTTTATTGCCGAACGCAAAAAAGCTGATCAAACGCTTCGAAGAGAACGAGAGAGACTGCAGTTTATTATAGACGCTGCCCGCCTCGGAACCTGGGAATGGAACATTCAGACAAATGAGACCATTTTTAACGAAACGTGGGCAGAATTGATCGGCTATAAACTCGAAGATCTGGCACCCCATAGCTATAAAACATGGGAGCAGCTTCTTCACCCGGAAGACCTGCTCAAAGCAAAGATGCTTCTCGCTCTGTGCGCCGAGGGTAAAATGCCTGACTATGAATGTGAATTTCGTATGCGTCACAAAGATGGCCACTGGGTATGGGTTCTGGATCGTGGTCGCATAATGAGGCGTGATAATACAGGAAAGCCGCTTTTGATGTTTGGCACGCATGCCGATATTACCGCCCGCAAAATGGCCGAAGAAGAACAGAAAAACTTACAGACGCAGCTATATCAGGCCCAGAAAATGGAGTCGGTCGGAAGACTTGCAGGTGGTGTCGCTCATGATTTTAATAACATGCTGGGTGCTATTCTTGGCTTTTCAGAACTGGCCATGCTTGGGCTAGACAAGTCGCAGCGCCTGTTTACCTATATGCAGGAAATTCGCAAGGCAGCAGAACGCTCGGCAGGCCTCACACGCCAATTGCTTGCCTTTGCCCGCAGACAGGATGTAATTCTCAAAATACTTGATCTGAATGTCATAGTGGACGGCATTCTCAAAATGCTGCAGCGCATTATCGGAGAGGATATTGAATTGGCATGGTTGCCCTGCGGGGTTCCGGCGGTGGTAGAAGTAGACCCGTCTCAGGTTGACCAGATACTGGCAAATCTTTGCGTGAATGCCAGAGATGCTATCGGGGACACAGGCAAACTGACTATAGAGACTGACGTTGTTAATTTCGATCAGGAATATTGCGCTTTACACGCGGGGTATGTGCCCGGCGACTACGTTCTGCTGGCTGTTAGCGACAACGGTCATGGCATGGATTCAGAGACGCTCTCGCATTTATTTGAGCCGTTTTTTACTACAAAAGCAGTAGGTAAGGGCACCGGGCTGGGTTTGGCTACGGTATATGGAATTGTTAAACAAAACAACGGCTTTATAAACGTATATAGCGAGCCGGGTCAGGGAACGACCTTTAAAATTTATCTGCCCAGACATCTTTCTACTGCTCCTTCTGTGTCAGGCGACAAAACTGTGAAGTCTTCGCCGCACGGGCACGAAACGATATTGCTCGTGGAAGACGAGCCGATGCTTCTGGAGATAACGCAAAGCATGCTTGAGCACCATGGATACAATGTTTTGACTGCTGCTTCCCCTTGTGAAGCCATCAGACTGGCTCAGGAATACAAAGAAAAAATTAATTTGCTTCTGACTGATGTCATCATGCCCGAAATGAATGGTCGAGATCTAGCCAGAAACCTGCTGTCTATTCGCCCAGATCTTACCTGTTTATTTATGTCGGGGTACACCGCCAATGTTATTGCCAATCACGGCGTTCTTGATGAGGGCATGTTTTTTATCCAAAAGCCCTTTTCTTCCAAGGATCTGGCCGCGAAAATACGTGAAATTTTCGGTTCTTTAAATGACAGTGCCGGCGCATAGCCGTAGCTGCCTCTGTT
>SABV01000476.1 GCA_009928855.1 Erysipelotrichia bacterium
AAGCTGCCATCTTCGCCGACAGATGTTTCGGCCCATTCCATACCCATATTCGCTTCGATCCAGCCGAAGGTAACAGGTTTACCTGTTTCATCGATCAGGCGACCGATGATTTTACCGGCAACCGGAGCTTTGAGGTCAAAGTGCATTACGCTACCAGTAAAAGCCGGAACAAAGTTATCAGTTCTGATGCGACCATAGGCAGCGCCATCAATACTGAAACCGCTCTCAGTTTTTATAAAAGCAACCAGAAAATCAGGAACATTATTGAAAGAGAACTGACCATATTGGTTAGTCTGAGTCCACATGCCGTTGAGCATTGTATTCTGCATGGTGTAATCAGCAGCAGAAGGAGTAACGCTCTTCATCATTCTGATATTTCCTGAAATAGCAGGAGCTGTTTCAGCAGCAAGGGTCATACCGAGATTCACAGAAACATTAGCAGCGTTGATGGGGTTACCATCAGCATCACAAATCTGACCTGTGATTTTGAAACCATCGCTCAGATTAACAACCAGAAGGTTGCTATCAGGATTAGCGGGAACAGCCACATTGCTGAATTTTCGGTAAGAATAACCGGTTTCAAGGGGCCAGAAAGTAATGTCATACAACTTGGCCGGGTCAAGACCAGCAAGCTGGAATTCATAACGACCATCTTCGCCCTTGATGCTTGCATCAGCATAGAATGAACTGTCTGCACCAAACATGCTGCTAAGAGCGCTTGTTCCGGCAGGTTTGGCATCAACATAACCGGCAACATTCAGGCTGCCCTTTATATTGCCACCAATGCCAACGATAATTGCAACATCAGTTGCAACGCCATTAACATTAGTAACACCATTTATAAGAGAAACCTTGGTCGGCAAACCGGGGTTGATACCAGCCGGAACTACAGGCTGAATGTAATAATCAACATTGTCTTCTGCAGGAAAGAAGAAACCGCCGTCAAAATTACAACGAATTTCGTTGTTATTCATGGCTGCGGGATACGGATACAGCTGCTTGCCATCGCTGAGAGAACTGCGTGCAGCAACCTTGCGGAAGATCATCACAGAAGCATCGATAGGCGCAAGACCATCAGGAGTCTGCACCTTTACATTTCCCTTAACCGGAAAGCCCCTGGCAATGGCAATATTCAAGGTCTGAGAAACACTTGCCATGTTAACCGTCATAAACTGAGCAGCGCCAGCCATCGGCAAAGCATAACCATTATAAAAGCCTGGTTTTAAATAGGCTTCATAATAACCCATGCCAGCAGGAACAGTTATCGGCCTGAAGTTGTCATCCATGACGTTAGCGCCTTCAGGAACAAGAATCAGCTGACCATAACTTGGATTGCCGCCCTGAGTAAAGGTGCCACTGATTTTTGGCAGCTCAGTCAGAACCAGATTAAGCGTTTTAAGGGTTGTAGCTGATGTAACAACTACGTTTTCATAGGTCTTGGCCATGTATTTGGCCTGATTTTCGGTGCTTGGTGTAAATGTTACACGCAGGGCGTAATTTATCGGCACCTGAATCGGGAAAGCGACAGGAGGCATTTCGCCGTAATGAGGCTTATCAAGAATTGGCCAGGCAACATTACCCGTTGTCTTGAGCGGATCAGGAGTAAACGCAATATTCAATGCACTGATATCGACAGCAGTTGGGTCCTGGGTGCAGGTCACCGCAAAAGTACCAAGCGCTGCGAAAGTTTCAGTACCTTCTTTTGTCATTGTCGCACCGACAAAGAAGGGCTTTGAAAGATGTCTGAACAATGCTGCCGTTGGCATTTCAGACATCCACTGAATACTGTATGGATCAACAAAACCAAGAGCTTCATAAGCCATGAAGACGTATTCCTGGTCGGGAGCCACATTGTTAAATACAAACTGACCATTTTTCAGAAGGCCAAAGTAAGTATCGCGCTGTTCGTTAGATACATCCGAACCTTGATTATTCTTTCCTTCACCTTCTTTAAAATACTGTTTGCCAGCCAGGAATTTTTTGCTGGTCATCAACACACCGACATACTTAGCTTCTCGGCCTGAAGGAATGTTAGCCACGTTAACAGTGACTGCAGCAGGCTTTTTCCAGGTCATTACTACTGGAGCCGTTGAAGTGAGATCAAGAATTGCCATTGGTGGCGCAGAATAGATGCGCTGGGTACATTGAGTATCACCATTGGCGTCTTTTTCTTCAATACTTGTCCATTTTGGTGTTGGAACAAAACCATATCTGAAACCTGCAGCAAGCTGATCAGCAGGAATCTGAGGCAGAGAAAGGTTAATGCGACCGGCGCCATCAGACTGGAACCAGCTTACATACCAGGAAGGCGCTCTGAAACCAAGATTATAGTTAGAGAACAGGTTCAGGCTGCCGCCGGCTTCGGGAAGCGCAACGCCATCTGAATCTTTAGTAAGAATAGTTACAGG
>SABV01000477.1 GCA_009928855.1 Erysipelotrichia bacterium
CAGAAGCTCACCTGTATCTGTGGCAAGTTGAGAATAACCGTTATCGCCGCAACCCCACACAGTGCCGTCGGTCTTAAGAACCAGACTGAATCTATTACCTGCAGCGACAGCCTTAACGCTGGTTATTCCGGGCACCGGCTGCGCGACCAGACCGGCAGCAGAAACATTACCAAGACCAAGCTGCCCCTTGTCATTACTGCCCCATGAATAAAGATTGCCGGCAATATCGAATGCCAGAGCATGGTTGTAACCGGCAGCTATGCCCGCTATCTTAGCAGGGGCCGCAGCCACCGTAAGACTGTCGATTTCGAGCGGACAGGCCGTTGAGGTTTGACCGCTGATGCCAAGTTGCAACAGATCGTTGTTGCCACAGGCATAGACTTTTCCATCGGCACCGAGAAGCAGCGTAAAATCATCGCCACCCGCGCAAGACATAACCCTTCGAGTAAATGGCGAAAATTTGCGAAAAAGACTCTGTACGACATCGGCTCGGGCAAGTTGCCCATAAGCGTTGTTGCCCCAGGCAATCAAGGTGCCGTCACTGCGAACGGCCATACTGTGAAGGCTGCCGCCGGAAACCTGCGTTATCGATAACGCTCCCAGAGTTGTCTTGTAATTTGCAAAAATTTTATCGGCAGAAGTTTGGTCAATAAGCGGCGTATCACTGGCAACCTCTGCAAGATTGGCAAACAGAGCCGAAGAAATGTTTGTCATAACGGCATAATCGGCAATCGAAAGCAGAGCAGCTCTTGCCAGAACATCTTCTGGCTCAAAAGAACCACTGGCAACGATTACCACTTCGTTATTCTGCGCCGGAAGCAAATCTGCGCCGCCGTGAAAGCTGCGATACATAACTCCGCCCGCCCCAACAATAGAGGCGCCTTCAAGCTCTAGAGACGCAATAACCGGCACAGCCGGCACCGAAGTAAAAGTGACGGTCGCAGTACCTTCGGGCGTTATATCGGCGTGCTTGCGCATAAGGTAAACGGGGCTGGCAGCATTGCCACGGTCAATCAGCCTGAGCGAAAAAACGGCAGCTGGAGCGGTCTGAGCACGCAAAGATTGACGCAATATTTCGTCATGCAAACGCAATCTGATAGAAACCTGCGCCTGCGCCAACGCCGGCACCCCGGCATCTTCACCGGCAACCGGCAGATTTTCTCGACCAGAGCGAGCAAAAAAACAGCCAGAAACGACAAATAAACAACCAATATATAAAACCAGTAAAAACCTTTTCATCGCTACAAATCCGTACATCGCCAGAATAGACAGCCAACCCAGTATAACAAGCACCCGTCGGCCAAAGCAAAATTATTTATTCTGGCCAGGGCAAGCACACTAAAACGCATTAGATTGTCAATCAGACTGGATTCCCGCCTTCGCGGGAATGACGGAATCCATGAATTTAATGCAATAGATTCAGATTCTTCGCCCGGACTCAGCTCTTCTAAAATGCTGCAACATTGTATTGTGCGGTTAATTTTTGCGGAGATGAAAGAGAGAAATATCTGACTGCAGAGTGCTGTTAATACTGATATTACTGCCATTGCCATTGGTGATTTTTATATAAGCCGCAGTATAAGCGGCAATAGAAAGGTCATAATACCCATCGGCTGTTGCCGGGTCTATAACCAGACCCTGCGGACCGCTCAGTTGAATATCAGCCCAACCATCGCCAAAGCTGTAAGTTGAATTCAGATCGAGACCCTTAAAACCGAATGTACCACCAGCAGTATCATTTACAGCCAGAGCAAGCATGAATTTTGCAAAAGTTTCGTCAAAAGTTTCGCCGGTAAAAGCCTCTACAGCAGCTCGACTCACAGACTGCACCGAAAGAAGATTCTGAACCACACCGTTGGTGCCATAGTTCTGTGCCAGCCAGACACCAAACAAAAATGCTTTTCCATAATGAGCACTGGCAACCTCGTTTGAATCGCCATCCAGATACCAGTTATCGACTCTGATCTGGTTAACCCGATCAAGATAATAATCGGCCTGAATTGCCTTTGATTGATTATTGGCGGTTTCGATTCTAAAGCCATTTATATATTCGGCATAACCCGACATTGCTTCATCAAGCCAGGTGTTTTCTGAATTTTGATCACTCACATTAAATTTTTGCCCAAAATGAATCATGTGCTGAAACTCATGCGCCATAGTCGAAGACAAATCACCGATAGCACGAGACGCATCATCAACTTCATCAAGCTGCAGAAAAAAGATTTTTTTCTCGTTAGAATCGGCATTCGTGGTCGCTGGATAAAAGTTCGCGCCCCAGAAATAACCCGCAGTAAAAATTTTTCGAGAAATTAAAATATACAGGTCATCGACAGTAAGACCCAGATTCTGAAAATTGCCAGCCGGCTCATTGCCAAAAATACTGCGATCAGTATTGTAGA
>SABV01000090.1 GCA_009928855.1 Erysipelotrichia bacterium
TAAGCACCCAATATCATCTATTTTCCAGCTTTATTCTTGAATATTTTTTTCATATATTCTGTTAGCACTCAAAGACGTTGAGTGCTAACAGAATATTTCAAACCCAGAACTTTCAATACAAAGAAGGAGGACATTATGAACCTCACCCCGATGGGTAACCGCATTGTAATCAAAGTAACCGAAGCCGAAAAGAAGACTTCAACCGGTATTATCATACCTGACACAGCTTCAAAAGCTCGCCCCAAAACCGGCAAAGTTGTGTTTGTTGGTCGCGGAATTACTGACAACAACGGCAAGGTTGTTCCGATGCAGGTTAAAAAAGGTGATAATGTAATTTTCACCGAGTGGGCCGGCACCGAAATCATGATTGAAGGCGAAAAGCACCTGATCATGAAAGAAGATGAAATTCTGGCTGTCGAATAACTTTTTAAATCAAGTTCAAAATCAATCTTTAAGGAGATTAAAAAATGGCCGCGAAACAATTGAAGTATGGTGAAAACGCAAGAAGAGCCCTTGAAAAAGGCGTTGACACAGTAGCGAATGCAGTTCGCTCAACCCTGGGGCCCAAAGGCTGCTATGCCATCATTAATAAAAGTTTTGGTAGTCCAACCGTTACCAATGACGGCGTTATGATCGCCAAAGAAATCGAAGTAGAAGACCGCTTTGAAAACATGGGTGCTCAGCTTGTAAAAGAAGTTGCCAGCAAAACCAATGACATCGCTGGCGACGGCACTACTACAGCTACCGTTCTGGCACAGGCAATTGTACACGAGGGTTTTAAAAACACCGCTGCCGGAGCTACGCCGATTTATATCAAGCGTGGTATTGAAAAAGCAGTAAATGCAGTTGTCGCAAAAATCAAAGAACAGTCAAAACGCATTGATGACAACAAGGACAGCGTTGCCCAGGTTGCCACCATCTCTGCCCGCGACACTGAAATCGGCAAAGTAATCGCCGAAGCAATGGACAAAGTTGGTAAAGACGGCGTTATCACAGTTGAAGAAGCCAAGAGCTTTGACACTACTCTTGATTTTGTCGAAGGCATGGAATTCGACAAAGGTTATGTCAGCCCTTACATGGTTACCGACCCTGAAAGAATGGAAGCGGTTCTCGACAATCCTTACATTCTGATCACCGACAGCAAAATCAACAACATCAAAGATATTCTGCCAGTTCTTGAAAGCATCGTGCAGACCAAAAAACCCCTTCTGATCATCGCTGAAGATATCGAAGGCGAAGCTCTTGCAACTCTGGTTGTTAATAAGCTCCGCGGAACTTTCAATTGTGTTGCCGTAAAAGCCCCGGCTTTTGGCGACAGACGCAAAGCTATGCTCGAAGATATCGCTGTAATGACCAAAGGTCAGAAAATCAGCGAAGAAATCGGTCTCAAGCTCGAAAACGCAGGTCTCGAACACCTCGGCAATGCCAAGAAGGTTGTAATCTCTAAAGAAACCACAACCATCATCGAAGGCGCTGGCAGCGCAAAAGATATCCAGAATCGCATCGGTCAGATCAAAGCCGAAATCGAAAGAAGCACCAGCTCTTATGACAAAGAAAAACTTCAGGAAAGACTTGCCAAACTTTCTGGCGGCGTTGCTGTAATCAAGGTTGGCGCGGCCACTGAAACAGCGATGAAAGAAAGAAAGACAAGAGTTGAAGACGCTCTCAGCGCCACACGTGCCGCTGTAGAAGAAGGCGTTGTTGCTGGCGGCGGCGTGGCTCTTTTGAACGCAACCAAAGCTCTCGACACACTTGAAGTAAACGGCGATGAAAAAATCGGTGTTGAAATCGTCAGAAAAGCTCTTCAGAAGCCGATTCACTTCATTCTCGCCAACGCCGGTCTCGAACCCGCTGTTATTATCGAAAAAATCAAAACTGCCGACCAGCCCGGTTATGGCTACAATGTTCTCACTAATGAATATATAGATATGTTCAAAGCCGGTATCATCGACCCCGCAAAAGTAACCAGATCAGCTCTGCAGAACGCTTCTTCAATAGCATCTATTCTGATGACAACTGAAGTTCTGGTAGCTGATATCCCCGAAGAAAACAAAGCTGCTCCATCAATGGGCGGCATGGGTGGAATGGGTGGAATGGGCGGCATGGGCATGCCCGGTATGATGTAAGAAATGTTTTTTTGAACTCTCCGCGGGGGCTCTAATAAAGCCCCCGCCGGCAAATCTCTCAAAGCAGGCAATAATATATCAGGAGGATTCCATGAATCTGAAACCATTGAATGATCGTGTTATCGTAAAACCCAAGGATACAGTCGAAAAATCAAAAGGCGGCGTTATTCTGCCAGATACAGCAAGCAAAGAAAAGCCGATTGAAGGCGTAGTAATTGCAGCAGGCCCGGGCAAACTCAACGACGAAGGCAAACGCACTCCGCTCGAAGTAAAAGCAAACGACAAGATCATTTTTTCCAAATATGCCGGAACTGAAATCAAGGTAGACGAAGAAAATTATCTTATTCTCCGCGAAGAAGACATTCTCGCTATCATCAACTAAGCATAAGCCTAAGGCTTACAGGAGCAAAAAATGACCGCAAAACATCTCAAATATTGGGGCGACGCCCGCAAGTCTCTCGAAACCGGTGTTGATATCGTCGCTAATGCCGTTCGCGCAACTCTCGGCCCCAAAGGTTGTTATGCTATTCTCGACAAGAAATTTGGCAGTCCGACCGTTACAAACGATGGTGTTACCATTGCCAAAGAAATTGAAGTTACCGACAAATTCGAAAATATGGGCGCACAGCTCGTAAAAGAAGTTGCCAGCAAAACCAACGATGTAGCCGGCGATGGCACTACTACCGCAACTGTACTGGCGCAGGCTATCGTGCATGAAGGTTTTAAAAATGTCACAGCTGGTGCCAATGCTGCTTATCTTAAGCGCGGTATCGAAAAAGCTGTAGATGCAGTTGTCAAAGAAATCAGCAATCTTTCAAAAAAAGTTGATGACAACAAGGACAGCGTTGCTCAGGTTGCCACTATTTCTGCACGAGACAATGAAATCGGTCGCATCATCGCCGAAGCTATGGATAAAGTCGGCAAGGATGGCGTTATTACTGTTGAAGAAGCGCAGAGCTTTGATACTACACTTGATTTCGTTGACGGTATGGAATTCGACAAAGGCTACATCAGCCCATACATGGTAACCAACCAGGAAAGAATGGAAGCCGTTCTCGACAATCCATATATCCTCATCACCGAAAGCAAGATCAATAACCTTAAAGAAATTCTGCCACTGCTTGAAAAAATCGTTCAAGTCAACAAACCGCTGCTGATCATCGCTGAAGATATCGAAGGCGAAGCGCTCGCAACTCTCGTGGTCAACAAACTGCGCGGTACCTTCAACTGTGTCGCAATAAAAGCCCCGGGCTTTGGCGACCGCAAAAAAGCCATGCTTGAAGATATCGCCGTTCTTACCGGCGGCCAGAAAATAAGCGAAGAACTGGGTATGAAGCTTGACGCAGCAACTATCAACCAGCTTGGCCAGGCCAAAAAAGTTGTAGTAGCTAAAGATATGACTACCATCATCGAAGGCTGCGGCGACGCCAAGGCACTGAAGAGCCGTATCACTCAGATCAAGGCCGAAATCGAACACAGCACCAGCTCTTACGACAAAGAAAAACTTCAGGAACGTCTGGCTAAACTTGCTGGCGGCGTTGCCGTCATAAAAGTTGGCGCTGCTACCGAAACTGAGATGAAAGAACGCAAAACCAGAGTGGAAGACGCCCTCAGCGCAACCCGCGCTGCCGTTGAAGAAGGCGTCGTAGCCGGCGGTGGCGTTACTTACATCAATACACTCACTGCACTCGACCAGCTCGATAAAGAAGCCAACGAAGACGAAAAAATCGGCATCAATATCGTTCGCAAGGCTCTTTATGCGCCAATGCGCATGATTCTCACCAATGCCGGTCTCGAACCATCTGTCATCATTGAAAACGTCAAAAAGCATACCGCCAAAGGCTATGGCTACGACGTGGTTGCCGATACATACACCGATATGTTTAAAGCCGGCATCATTGACCCCGCGAAAGTAACCAGATCGGCATTGCAGAATGCCTCTTCTATCGCTTCAATCCTGCTCACCACTGAAGTTCTCGTGGCTGAGGCTCCCGAAAAGAAATCAAACACAAATCCTGCCCCAGAAATGGACATGGACTACTGATCTGATTGAACTGGCGCCCCGGCCATAACGGGCTGGGGCGCCTATTTTCAAAAAATGTAAAATGAACACAAATTCTCTGCTGCAAGCAGTAGCGGCTGCAACTGAAACCAGTGAAGATCTCAATGATCGCCAGAAAACAGTTCTGCGTGAAGTTTGCGACTCTTTTATTTCTACCGGCATACCGGTAGGATCACGCACTCTTTCAAAGTCAAGCCGGTTATCCTGTTCACCAGCCACCATCAGAAATGAAATGGCAGACCTTGAACTGCTGGGTTATCTCTATTCGCCACATACTTCTGCCGGCAGAGTTCCAACCGAAAAAGGTTATAAATTTTACGTTAATTTTCTGGTCGAGTTTGAGCGAATAAGCCAGCTGGAAGAAGCCTTGATGGGCAAAATTGCTGACATTTCGCGAGAAACTCATATGCGCCAGCAGGATATTTTAAAATCCGCCGTGCAATATGCCTGTCAGAAAACTCATCTGGCCGGAGTGCTGCTGGCTCCGCAGCAGGAACAGAACAGCCCCAAATCAATCAGGCTCTTCAGAATTCTTGAAAACAAGGCAATGCTGGTTACAGTTGATGATGCAGGCAATATAAACGATCAAATCGTAACGATTCCGGTCGAAACAACTGACGATGTGCTCGAAAAGCTTTCAATTCTTTTGAATGCGCAGCTTTGCCACCAAAAATATCATCAATACGAACAAAATTTTCTTGAAAATACCCGTCAGATCATCTCAAGATATAACAATCTGCTCTCTCAGCTTGTAAAACAGGTTCAAAGAGCAGGAAAAGACCCCGACCCCAACTCTATTTTCATGGAAGGTTTTTTGAATTTCTTTGATCAGCCCGAGTTTAACGACCCGGAAAAAATAAAACAGATGGTCAGCCTTCTGGATCAGAAAGAAAACCTTCTTCATCTGCTGGCTAAATCACTTGAAAACAAGCGTGAAATTGTGGTAAACATAGGCTCTGATTCTGGCCTTGCCATAAAAGATATGTCGCTGATAACAGCGCGTTACCGTGGGCCTAACAAAACTTTTGGCAAAATAGGTCTGATAGGTCCGCTGAGAATGGATTACGGCAGGGTTATTGTAACGCTGGCAAGGTTATCGAACACACTAAGCCAGCTTTTAATTGGCGAAAACACTTTTACTGAACGATAGATCTATGATGAAACTTAAGAGATAAGGTGAAAACCAGACTATGTCGCAAAAAGATCAGAATGCTGAAACATCTGGCGTGAATGAGTCAACTCAACCTGCCGAAGAACTGAAAACTCAAGACGAGGCTCAGGCCGAGACCACTCCGGTTTCAGCCGAGAACCAGGGCAAAGAGCTTGAAGACATGAAAAACCGTTATTTCAGAGCTCTGGCCGACTATCAGAACCTGCAACGTCGCACAGCCAAAGAGCAACTTGAGGCGCGGGGTCGCGGAGTCGAAGATTTTCTGAAAAGACTGTTGCCAGTAATCGACACACTCGACAAAGCAATGGAACAAATCGGTAAAATCAACATCGACAAAAAAGTAATGGACGGCCTGGAAATGTTTTCAATACAATTTTCTGACGTTCTTGAAAAAGAAGGCCTTAAACCGATAAGCGCACAGGGCAGCAAGTTCGATCCAAATTTTCATGAAGCTCTGTGCAAACGTACCGATGAAGACAAAGAAGATGAAGTTGTACTGACCGTGTTCGAAAAAGGTTATACCTTTAAAGATCGCGTTCTGCGCACTGCCAAAGTAGAAATCAATCAGAAATAAACTGTTCAAAACAGACAGGAGGAATTAAATGTCCAGAGTTATTGGTATAGACTTAGGTACTTCCAACTCCGCCGCCGCAGTTATTGAAGGTGGCAAACCGGTTATAATTCCGAGCGCCGAAGGTAATTCAATCGGCGGCAAAGCTTTTCCCAGCGTTGTCGCTTTTACCAAAGACGGGCAAAGACTTATCGGTGAACCGGCAAGACGTCAGGCAACGACCAACCCTGACCGAACCATTATTGCTGTTAAACGCAAAATGGGCACCAAAGAAAAAATTAAAGTAGACAGCAAAGATTATACTCCCCAGGAAATCTCGGCATGCATCCTTCAGAAGATCAAAACCGATGCCGAAGCTTTTTTGAATGACAAAGTAACAGGCGCTGTCATTACCGTGCCGGCCTATTTTGACGATGCACAACGCCAGGCAACCAAAGATGCCGGCGCAATTGCCGGAATCGAAGTAAAAAGAATCATCAATGAACCAACAGCAGCAGCTCTTGCTTATGGCCTTGACAAAGAAGGCGAACGCAAGATTCTGGTATTCGACTTTGGTGGCGGTACTCTTGACGTTACCATTCTCGAACTTGGCAGCGGCGTATTTGAAGTGTTATCAACCAATGGTGACACCCATCTCGGCGGCACCGATATGGACAACGTCCTGATCTCCTATATCGAAAATGAATTTAAAAAGAATGAAGGCGTTGACCTTTCTAAAGATTCTATGGCCCATCAGCGTGTCAGAGAAGCAGCAGAACGCGCCAAAATAGAATTATCAACAACAAACAACACTGATATCAATCTGCCTTTCATTACCGCTACCCAGGAAGGCCCCAAGCATCTTGTAATGACCATTACCCGTTCAAAACTTGAAGAACTCGTTGATTCAGTTGTTGAACGCTGCAAAGCTCCGATAGATAACGCTCTCAATGACGCAGGACTCAAACGTAGCGAAATCGACCACATAATCATGGTTGGCGGCCCGACCCGCATGCCGATTATTCAGAACCTGCTTAAAGCGCACTTCGGGAAAGACCCTGAAAGGGGTGTTGACCCGATGGAATGCGTTGCCATGGGCGCTGCTATTCAGGCGGGCATTCTTGGCGGCGAAGTAAAAGACGTTTTGTTGCTTGACGTAACCCCGCTCTCTCTCGGCATCGAAACCCTGGGCGGCGTAATGACTACGCTTATCGGCCGCAACACAACTATTCCGACTAAAAAAAGCCAGGTATTTTCGACCGCTTCAGACAATCAGCCTGCGGTATCTGTACACGTTCTACAGGGTGAACGCCCTCTCGCTGCAGATAACAAGACTCTTGGCCGATTTGATCTGGTTGGTATTGCCCCGGCTCAGAGAGGCGTTCCTCAGATCGAAGTGACTTTCGACATTGATGCTAACGGCATCGTTAATGTTTCTGCAAAAGATCTCGGCACGGGCAAAGAACAGGCAATCACTATTACTAACAGCTCTGGCCTCAACAAAGATGATATCGACCGCATGGTTAAAGAAGCAGAAAAATACGCGCAGGACGACGCCAAACAGCGCGATATTATTGAAACCACAAATATGGGTGAAAGCCTTGTTTACCAGACCGAAAAAACTCTCAAAGAACTGGCAGACAAAGTACCGGCAGAACTGAAGAACGAAGTCGAAGGCAAAGTTTCAGAGCTCAAAAAAGCTCTTGAAGCCAAAGATGTCGAGCTTATCAAAGCCAAAGTCGAACAACTTCAGACTACCGCCCAGAAGCTTGGCGAAATGCTGTATAAGAATGCGAACGCCGGACAGCCAGGAGCAGCAGCTCCCGGTGCAGAAAGCAACGCTAAAGCAGAAAAAAGTGCATCAAAAGACGATGAAAACGTTGTTGATGCAGAATTCAAAAAAGCAGACTAAAAAAATGGCCGCAGTTTCATAAAAGTGAAGCTGCGGCCCTCCTTTACATCTTACTGCCGAAAACTGCACCTGGGTCGAAGCTTTAGTCAGAGAACCAGATACCTTCAAGGGGGAATTGAATGGCCAAACGTGATTATTACGAAGTTTTGGGGGTTACCAAAAACGCTGATGAGAGCGAAATCAAAAAAGCGTTTCGAAATCTTGCCCGCCAATGCCATCCTGACGTAAACAAAAATGAGGATGCAGTCGAAAAATTCAAAGAAATCAACGAAGCATACCAGATTCTGTCTGACCCCCAGAAACGATCTGCATATGACCAGTTCGGCCATGCTGGAATTGACCCCAACAGCTTTAACTACCAGGATATGGGTGGTTTTGGAGGCTTTGGCGACATTTTTGGCGACATTCTCTCTGACTTTTTCGGCGGCGGAAACACTCAGAGACGTGGCCCAAGGCGCGGTTCAGACCTGAGATATGATCTTGATATAACTTTTGAAGAAGCTGTTTTTGGATGCGACAAGAACATTACTATCCAAAAATCCAGCAGCTGTACAGCCTGCGCAGGTTCTGGCGCAGAAGCCGGCAGCAAGCGGAAGCCATGCCCGATATGCAAAGGCAGAGGCACTATCTCAATTGCACAGGGTTTTTTCTCGATCCAGAAAACGTGCCATCAATGCCAGGGTGAAGGCGAAATAATTGACAAACCATGCCAGCCATGCAAGGGCACCGGTAGAATCAAGCATTCCCAAAAACTCGACGTAAAAATTCCTCCGGGAGTTGAAACAGGCAGCAAGCTTAAGCTTTCTGGCGAGGGTGAGCCCGGCGAAAAAGGTGGCCCCAGCGGCAGTCTGTATATCTTTATCTCGGTCGGCAAACATGATTTCTTTGAACGGGTCGGCGATGATATTATATGCGAAAAAAATATAACATTTCCGCTTGCAGCAATTGGCGGAGAAATAGAAGTCCCAACCCTCAAAGGGGTCGTTAAAATAAGAATTCCAGAAGGCACCCAGACCGGCAAAATATTCAGACTCAGAGGCTATGGCGTAAAATCGCTTAGGGGCGGCCAGGGCGACCAATTAGTCAAAATTTTCGTGAGAACGCCAACCGAAATCAATGCCAAACAGCGCGAACTCTTAATGCAGCTTGCCGAAGAAGATCCTGAATCGAAGGCAACCGGCATCGGATCAGGCAAATCGTTCTTCGACAAGGTAAAACAGGCCCTGGGTGGCTGAATACCAGATCAGCGCATAAAAAAGCCGCTTCGCAGACAATCGCGAGGTGGCTTTTTTAATTATCTCCAGCATTTCCAAAAACCATTTTTTCTGATAGATTCTTAGTAGGAGTGCAAACGATGCTGAAGAAATTATGGTTGGTTCTGCTGCTGATATTGCCTTGTGCAGTCTCCGGGCAGGTCTATCTTTTCAAAGATTGCCTGCAACCGACCACCCCCGAACTGGTTAAAGAACTTGAAGCAATTCAAGCCCCTGGCCAGACTCTCGACAACCATATTGATGAATTGCGAAAAATCGCATACCAAAATGGCTCGGCCCAGCAGACCAAAACGAATCTTGCCGCATTTATTCTGCGCAAAGTTACACTTAACCGGAATCTTACATATGAAGACAACGAAGATCTGATTCTTGAAGCCTCAGACCTGGTTCCCGGGGATTACTACCTCGAATCACTGTGGGGCGACCTTCTCTATTTTAAAGGCGATTACGACAAGGCGCTGACACACTATGATAACGCGCTTTATAAAAGTCCTGACGACATAACCCTGCATAGCAGAGCCGGCCTTACAGCCATGCAGCTGATGCAATATGAAAAAGCTGTCGGATATTTTGAAAAAGTTCTCAGCACCAGGCCAGATGATTTTTATACAATTTTTTCACTGGGACGATGCCACTTTGAGTTAAAACATCTTGAAGAATGCCTCGAATACTGGGAAAAAGCGCTAACACTGGCGAAGGACGATCGCGATAAAACAGCTGTTCAAAACTCTATAAACCAGGCAAAAGAGCTTCTGGCCTCAACAGGCGATGCCACCAGAGAAGAAGACCAGAGATTTGTCATTCATTTTGCAGGTAATTCGCAAGAAGACCTGGGTGACATCACTTTCGCGATGCTCGAAGAAATATTTTTTCAGGTAACCGATGCATTGAATTTTCAGCCGGACGTAAAAATAAATGTAATTTTCTTTTTAACAGAAGAATATTACAAAATCGGTCGCGACTGGTCAGCAGGGTCGGCTCAGGGCATCAAAATCATGGTTCCCCTCAAATCCGGCTATAAAAGCCCAGACTATGTCAAAGGGCTGCTGGCACATGAATTTACGCATACCATTATTCACCTCCGAACCAACAACCGCTGCCCGCTATGGTTAAACGAAGGCCTTGCCCAATACCAGGAATTCGCAGCAGCCAACGGCTCCCCTGATAGTATGCGTTCAGACTACGACGGAATTTTGCAACGGGAATTCATCGACAAGCGCAGCTTTGTTAACCTTAACCAGGTTCCGGCGGTCATGAACAGCTCTTCGCGCGCTGACATATCAAAAGCGTACATTGCATCATACCTCGCGGTTCGCTGCATGGCCGACTTTTATGGCGAACAGAGCTTTGACAGCCTTTTATCAGCCCTCGGACGGGGTAAAACCGTAGATGAAGCCATGACCGAGGCAACCGGCAAAAATATGGCAGATTTTCAGGAAGAATACGAAGAATGGTTGCGTAATCTTTAAACAAACACACAAACATCGATAAAATCAAACAATGCGACCATTCGGCGAACGCCTTTACACCTATCTGAACTCACACATGATTTTTTTTACGCTTGCAGCAATGGCCTGCGGCTGGCTCATAGGCTCCTCGCTAAACGTTTTTCATGATTACGTCTATCTGATGTTCGCCTATATGACCTTTGTAACAGCGCTAAAAACGAGCTGGCGCGATCTGGGAAATATTTTTCGCAAGCCCCTTCCCCTTATAAGTATTGTGGTTCTTCAGCACATGCTGATGCCCTTTGTGGCGAATTTAATCGGAAAGTACGGCTTCCCAGATAATCCACAACTTATTACCGGCTTTATTTTGTGCGTGGCGTTGCCTGCCGGCATAACTTCAGTTATCTGGACAGACATAGGCAAAGGCGATGTTGCACTGTCACTGACTTCTGCAACTATAGATACTTTGTTGAGTCCGCTGGTCGTAACCATTGTATTGCTCATGTTTGCAGGGCAGCAGGTAGATATAAACTATACAGCAATGATTTCAAGCCTGTTTAAAATGATCGTGATACCTTCTATTCTAGGTCTTACGGCGCACGATTTAAGCAAAGGCAGCCTTTATACCAGCCAGATAAAGTATCTTGGGCCTCTTTCCTTTTTCTGCATGTGTGCCGTTATCATGATAAACACCGGAACAGCACAATCCACAGCCAGTTCTATGACCAAAGACGGACCATTTCTGATAGCCGTAGTTTTGGGAATGGTCATTTTCGGGTTTCTCAGCGGCTGGTTACTGGCGAAGATTTTTTCATTCAAAAAAACAGTTACCACCAGCTGCATTTTTTGCGCCGGCATACGCAATACCAGCGCAGGTCTGGTTATCGCCCTGGGGCACATGCCACCAGAAGCCAGCATTCCGATATTGATAGCCATGATATTTCAGCAACCGATCGCTGCAATCGTGCATCATATACTAACCCGCAGCCAGAGCGATTTATAAAATATTTCAAGATTAGTTTGAGAAAATTTAAACAAAGTCTTGAGAAGTTTTCGACTACGTGTTATTGTGCCCCTATTAACCCTCGCAGAGGGTTCTATCATTATATCAGGTCGCATCGAAAGGAAAGTGAAGTAATGAAAAGCATCGCTGAATTCATGGACATGGTAAAAGCCAAAAACCCGAACGAACCAGAATTTCATCAGGCCGTTCAAGAAGTCGTGGAAACCATCTGGGAAATTTACCACCAGAATCCGCGCATGGTTAAAGCCAAGATTCTCGAAAGAATCGTTGAACCCGAAAGAGCAATCTCTTTTAGAGTTCCATGGGTCGATGACAAAGGTGAAATACAGGTAAACAGAGGATATCGCGTACAATTTAACAGCGCAATAGGTCCTTACAAGGGTGGCCTTCGCTTTCACCCCAGCGTCAATCTTTCCATTCTTAAATTTCTGGGCTTTGAACAGATGTTCAAGAATGCTCTGACCACCCTCCCGATGGGCGGCGGTAAAGGCGGCTCAGATTTTAATCCTAAAGGCAGATCAGACAACGAAATCATGAAATTCTGCCAGTCTTTCATGACAGAACTTTTCCGCCATATTACAGCAGACACAGACGTGCCAGCCGGCGATATCGGCGTTGGTGCCCGTGAAATAGGTTATCTGTTCGGCCAGTATAAGCGCCTTAAAAATGAATCCACCGGCGTATTGACCGGCAAGGGTGCTACATGGGGCGGAAGCCGTATCAGACCTGAAGCAACCGGTTTCGGCGCAGTTTATTTTGGTATCGAAGTGCTTAATCGCACCAACGAAACTTTCAAGGGCAAAACCGTTGTAACTTCAGGTTTCGGCAATGTTACCT
>SABV01000478.1 GCA_009928855.1 Erysipelotrichia bacterium
TTGAATCTTGAATCTAAGCCCCAAAGGGGCGAAATCAAATCCAAAACATGGATGCCGGAATCTTGAATTAAAAAACGAATCTTGAATCCTGAATCTTGAATCTTGAATCTAAGCCCCTTCGAGAGCCGTGCATCCGGACAGCGTAACAAACAGAAAAGGGTAAATTAGCCGATTGAAAAAAAAGAGACAGCGTAAATGAAGATAGAGAAACTGAAGCCCAAAAAGGCACTCAACAAAGCCTTTTTAAAATTAAAACCCAACAGGACTGATATTGAAAGTTTCAAGACGAATCTTATCCAGTTGCTCGACCGCACCAATGACACGGAATCAGAGGAGTTTCATAAAAACCTTGTCATCGACTTCCTTAAAAAAACCTACTATGAACCCAATCACTTCATCAATACCAAAGGACGGAATGACCTGGTAATCCATAACGGGGATAAAGCAAAAAGCACGGTGGGCGTAATCATAGAAGCCAAAAAGCCGACCAACAAATGGGAAATGATGCGGCCACCGGCAGAGAGCGACACGCCGGAGCAAAAGATGATGAAGCTGAATGTAAAGGCTTTTCAGGAATTGGTGCTTTACTACCTGCGCGAGCGGATAACCGAAAAAAACCTGGAAGTAAAGCATTTGGTGATTACCAATATCAATGAGTGGTTCATTTTCGACGCCAACACTTTCGACCGGCTTTTTGCGCAAAATAAAAATCTGGTGCAGCAATTCAACGATTTTGAAGCCGGCAGGCTGGCAGGCATTAAAACAGACTTTTTCTACAAGCAAATTGCCGAACCATTTATTGCCGACATCAAAACCGAAATTGAGTTTACCTACTTCAACTTGCAGGATTATCAGAAGCCGCTGCGAAATGAGAATAAGAAAGATGACAATGCGCTGATATCTCTCTTTAAGTTGCTCTCACCGGAGCATCTTTTAAAACTTCCATTCGCCAACGATAGCAACACCCTCGACAAACGCTTTTACAGCGAAATGCTGCACATCATCGGATTGAATGAAACCAAAGAGGGCAGCAAAAAACTGATTGGCCGCAATAAGGAGGGCCAGCGAAACAGCGGAAGCATTCTGGAGGACGCCATCATTCAGTTGGACAGCCTAGACAAAATTGGCCGTTTGGAAAAGCCGCGTCAATTTGGGGCGACGCACCAGGAGCGGCTTTTTAATGTTGCGCTTGAACTTTCCATTACCTGGATGAACAGGATTCTGTTTTTGAAGCTGCTCGAAGCCCAGCTCATTACGTATCACGATTCGTCGCGCAGCAGCGCAAAAGGCGACAAACCTGCCCGTCCGTCAGGCGGGTCCTATTCGTTTCTCAATTCCGACAAAATCACAAACTATGACGACCTGAACAGCTTATTTTTTCAGGTGCTGGCGCGCAAACACGACGAAAGAAACGAAGATGTAAAAAATGCCTTTGAGAAAGTTCCTTACCTCAACTCCTCGCTTTTTGAGCCAACGGAAATCGAACAAGTAACTTTGTTTATCAGCAACCTGAGGGACGATAAAACAATTCCTATCCTGCCGGCAACTGTTTTGAAAGACGAACACGGCAAAAAGCGGACAGGAAGATTAACCACACTTGAATATCTGTTCGAGTTTTTGAACGCTTATGATTTCAGCAGCGAAGGCGCGGAAGAAATTCAGGAAGACAATAAAACGCTTATCAATGCCTCGGTGCTTGGGCTGATATTCGAGAAGATAAACGGCTACAAAGACGGTTCATTTTTTACGCCGGGCTTCATCACCATGTACATGTGCCGCGAAACCATTCGCAAAGCGGTGGTTCAGAAATTCAACGAAACAAAGCATTGGAACTGCAAAAACCTCGACGAACTCTACGATAAAATCGACAGCCGCAAGGAAGCCAACGAAATCATAAACAGTCTCAAGATTTGCGACCCGGCCGTTGGTTCGGGACACTTCTTGGTTTCGGCGCTCAACGAAATCATCGCCGTAAAAAACGATCTGAAAATTCTGCAGGATCGCGATGGAAAGCGCCTGAAAGAATATCAGGTGGAGGTGGTGAATGACGAACTGATAGTGACCGATGACGATGGCGAACTGTTCGAATACAACCCCACCAGCAAAGAGAGCCAGCGCATACAGGAAACGCTTTTCCACGAAAAGCAAACCATCATCGAGAACTGCCTTTTTGGTGTCGACATCAACCCGAACTCGGTAAAGATTTGCCGCTTGCGCTTGTGGATTGAACTTTTGAAAAATGCGTATTACAAAAATGCCACCGAACTCGAAACACTGCCCAACATCGACATCAACATCAAATGCGGCAACTCATTGGTGAGCCGTTTTGCGCTGGATGCCGACCTGAAACAAGCGCTCAAAAGCAGCAGGTGGACCATCGACAGCTACCGGCTGGCC
>SABV01000479.1 GCA_009928855.1 Erysipelotrichia bacterium
TTGAATTTATGGGTGCCATTTTTTTCGACAAAGGTTTCGGTCGGGCTGGGAAACACGACTGCTGGCCCCTGAATGAAACGTTTGTTGCCGTCTTCGTCAAGTAGAATGCAGTATTCAAGACGTTCAAGGGTAACAGCTTCGCGCAGATAGCTGCCGTCTGCGTCTCTGACGACCTCAACACCGGTTGGCGGAATATAAAAAGAAACTTCTGTGCCTTTGATGATCAGCTGTTTGCCCATGGTGAGATCAGGAATTCCTTCACTGATTCTGGCGCTGTCTTCGGCTGTGCCTATCTGGGGCTTAACTACTGCTTTTTTCCAGTTTTCTCTGGCAGCTTCTTCGTCATAAACCCTTACAATCAGATACTGATTGAGGTGCAGATAATGACCCTGAATGACTCTGATCATCTGCCCCGGCCAGAGTGCGAAGTTAATCGGGCCAGGCATGTTGACCTTATGCCCTATTTTAAGTTCAGGCAGACTGTTAGAGCCGAAGTGGGGTGGCTGCAGGCCATCTTTGGGGGGATTTTTTAATACCAGATACCAGCCCTCGGGTGCTGTGGCAAAGACCGAAATTGCCTGCTCAAGGGTTACGCGCTCGAATCTTTTGTTGTGATCATTAAAAACTACCGGTTGATCGGTATTTGCCAGACTGGTTTTATAGGGTCCTACGTAAACAACAATGTGCCCTTTGGTCTGGTCAGAAATAAGGCAGTATTCATTTGGTGAAAGAACAAGATCACGTTCTCTGTTGCTGGCTTCTGGCATAGTTTTCCTCCGTAGATGTATTGTTATGTCTTCTGGCATTGTAAACCAGGTTTGTGTCTGCTTACAAGCTGACGAATATCAGGCACAGATAACAACGTAAGCAAAATCAACGCCAGTATAAAACTTCGCTGTTAATGACATTTGTGTAACATCCCGAATTGATTTACTGCGCCATTTGCGACGTCTGGTGGCAAAAAATGTCGCAGGCGGCAGCGGTGAGATTTTTTGGTTGTTGATAAATGTTCTCTGAAAATTACGGTTGGCGGTGTGTTAATATTGCATTATTGCAGGCTCGAATTTTTAAAACCTGCGTAAAGTTGAGGCTTGGGGAGAGGTTACATGCTGCCTTTTGTAAAAAGGGGTATTGCTGAATCGAAGGCGGGCAAGCCGCCGGGAACAATTGCGAATTTTTCACCGGACCGTGCCAAAGAAACGATTGTTGAGCTCATCGAATATGACGCGGTCGAGTATCATGAAAAAGAAATTACCGACCTGGCTGAATTACACGGGATTCGCCAGAATCAGCATGTTTCGTGGCTTTGCTTTTATGGTCTCAACGATGTTGAGATGCTCAAGGCTACCGCCGAAATTTTCAACATCAATTCTCTTTCGGTAGAAGACATTCTCAACCCTGATCATCGACCGAAATTAGAGGCTTTCGATAATTACCTGTTTATCATTGTTAAAATGATTGATATCAGTGATGATGGGCGTCTTGTCAGCGAACAGGTCAGCTTTGTGATTGGCGAAAATTACGTTCTTACTTTTCAGGAAAAACCCGGCGATGTTTTTGACCCGATTCGCGAGCGACTGCGCAAAAAAGTTGGCAAGCTGCGCGGCGGTGCTTCAGATTATCTGGCTTTATCACTTATTGATATTATTATCGATAACTATTTTGTCGTGCTTGAATGCCTTGCAGAAGCCCTTGAAGATCTTGAAGTGATCTTGCTCAAAACACCGGAAGATTTTAACGGCAATGACGTGCATGAGCTGAAAATGCAGCTTTTTTATATGCGAAAAATTTCGTGGCCACTGCGTGAGATAGCCGCCGCTCTTCTGCGGGTAGAATCGCCAATCATCAAGCCCGAAAGCCGCATCTACTTTCGTGATATTTATGATCACGCAGTGCATGTGCTAGAAACATCAGAAACCCTCCGTGAAGTTTCTATTGGTGTCTACGATCTTTATATATCGAACATCAGTCTGCGGATGAATGAAGTAATGCGCACGCTGACCATAATCGCCACTATTTTTATTCCCCTGACTTTTATTGCTGGTGTTTATGGCATGAATTTCGAAAATATGTCCGAATTGAAGTGGGGATACCCTGGCGTATGGCTTGTAATGGCAGCGGTGGCATTCGCCATGCTGGCGTTTTTTCGACGTCGCAACTGGCTCTGAAATCATTCTTTGAAGGTGTTATAGCATGGAAAACAGAATAATAGAAATCGAGAAGCGCCTGGTATACCTCGAAAAGTTTGTTGACGAACTCAATGAAGTGATTGTTGATCAGCAGCGCCAGATCGACCGTTGTAACAAAGAACTTGCGCGCCTGCAGCCGAAGGCATCTCCATCGCCAATCGACGAAAACTGTCAACACGATGAGAAGCCGCCACATTACTAAGATT
>SABV01000480.1 GCA_009928855.1 Erysipelotrichia bacterium
GATAAAACCGATGGCAACTTCGCAGAGGGTGAAGCTGAAACCGATTACGCACCCAAACCCGACAGCCCAGGCTTCTATACTGACGATTCTTACCTCATAGCAGCTACATACTCGTTCAGCATAGATCAATACGGTGGAAAAACGGGTTCAAGTCTGTTATTTGACCCGGGCGCAACCTACCAGCACTGGATAGGCTCTCTAAGCTTCAGCCTCGAAGGCAAACTCTTTGATGGTCATGACGCAGACGGGAAAGCTCTGACCACCCCGCATCTGTTCAGCAAAACAGCTACGGATGACCGCCTAAAAACCTACGCCTGTGGCCTGGTCAGGTATGATAACGACCCGCCAAGCCTGCTGCTGAACATTGTAGCCCAGGCAGATAACCGTCGCTGGGAAATCAGACTGAATGAAGCAGACCGAGATCTGGTAGCCAACCCGGCAAATGTGGGTCAGTTGTCACCGGCATCCCTGACGGTAAGATGCTACAAAATCTCTGACGGTTCGGCCCTCTACTCACCAGACTCCGTTTCTGTTACAGGAAGCAGCAATTCGCCGATCAATATGTCTGACGAAGAGCATGTAACCATTATGAAAGCAGGCTTTGACGCTGACTTTGTAACAGCACTGCCGGCGGTAAGAAGGTCTTCACGCATAATGCTGTCGACTGGCGTTGCAGACAACGTCGATTATCTGGCATTTAAAGCCGCCAGCATTTCAGTTGTCGAGCTTGCAGATGCCGGCGTTAATACGCTTCTGGCAACAACTTCACTGAGCCTGACGGCTTACCCCGAAGATGACAAAGAGAAATGCCTGCAGCAAGACAGAGGTCGGTATTTTATCGATGTGCCGATGGCAGTTAAAGCCGGGCAGAACATGCCTACCAACCCGCAGTTGGTCATTCACATCACTGCCACCGATTCGTCAGGAAACAAGCGATCACTGTCAGTGCCTGTTCGCGTCGTAGACAGCACCTTCGACGCGAGAATCCTTGAAAGCAGCGAAGGCAGACAATAACAAACACGAAAATGTTTAACATAAGAGCCACAACGGTCAACGCCAAGAAGCTACTGTTGTGGCTCTTTTTTGCCTGTCTAATGGCGGGCCCAGAGCTACGGGCATGCGACACAGGCGATTTTGTGTTTGAAGAATTCGGCTTGCGCTGTCAAAGAATCAGTGGAGCAATAAAAGACCTCCAGATTGCGCAAAAAATGGCTCTACCCGGCACAAATAAAAAAAGCGGAGAACTTCTTAATGCCTGGGTTGATTTTTACCTTGATCACGGCATGACACCACCATCAGGGTTTACTCAAGTAGCCAGTCAAAGCTGGAGTCGAACGCTAAGCAAAACAGGCGAAATAATCGGGCTGCTTGTTTACGAAAAAATCCCGCCGGATCAGGCCGATTCTGCATGCATCACCATGGATCTACTTGCCCACGAAAAAACGCTCGAAAAAGTGGCTACAATAATGACTGCATGGTCTGAAATACTCAAAAAATCTGCCGGCGAAACAATCACACAAACTTCAAACTGGCTGGCCATAAATCTTTCTTTATTGTCACAACTAAACGGAGCCGTCGGCAATTATCCCGGAGAACGTCAAAACAGCCGCGAATTTATAATCTGTTTCAGGCAGCAATGGCAGTTTGTGAGGTCGGCACCACCAGATACGGCCGCCACAATCTACAAGTTCACACGTGATGAACTTGCAGACAAGCTTAAAAAAGAATTCGAGCGATGGCAACAACTCACATTCAGGTGAGCACGTTATAGTCGCTCTGCTTGGTCTTTTCGCTGTCATCAGCAAACAGTGCTTCGAGAAACTGCTCAGGGTCGAACGGCATCAGATCATCCATTTTTTCGCCAACGCCAATGAACTTTACCGGAGCACTTATCTGCTCTTCTACAGCGAACAGCACCCCACCCTTGGCCGTGCCGTCAAGTTTGGTAACTACCAGGCCTGATATCGGCAAAGCTTCTTTAAACAGCTTGGCCTGTTGAACCGCATTTTGCCCGGTTGTGGCATCAAGAACAAGCAAAATTTCGTGCGGACCGCCATCGCTCTCTTTTTCGGCGATTCTCTGCATTTTTTTGAGTTCTGCCATCAGATTCGTTTTAACATGCATTCTACCGGCAGTATCAACAATCAGCAGATCAGCCTCACGTTTTTTTGCAGCATGAATGGCATCAAAAACCAGAGCGCCCGGGTCGCCGCCTTCGGTGCCCCTGATGACTTCAACTCCGACCCTTTCGCCCCAGATACAAAGTTGATCGATAGCGGCAGCCCTGAACGTATCACCGGCGGCCAGCATAACCTTTTTACCTTCTTTAACAAATCTACGGGCCAGTTTGGCAATGGTTGTTGTTTTGCCGACGCCGTT
>SABV01000481.1 GCA_009928855.1 Erysipelotrichia bacterium
AACTGCTTTGAAAAAACTTGTAATTAAAAGGCAGCCGGATAATGGCAAGCAGACGCTTGGCACGGCAACGCTTTACGATTGCGATAAAAAGGTATTTGATAAAATTTCCTACTTGTGATAATATGGCATGTAGGAGGTTTTAAATGCCTAAATTTAAAGATTTAACTGGAAAAAAATTTCACATGCTAACGGTCGTGCGCTTTATTCGCATGAGTAATCAAGGCTCTGTGTGGGAATGCCTGTGTGATTGCGGAAATATAATTCAGCGGAGCGTAGGGAGCTTTAAGCATAACAAAAGTTGCGGATGCCTAAGGAAAGAAGGCATTAGAAAAAAATTGATGAAAGATATGACCGGGAAGAAATTCGGCAAGTGGATTGTTTTACACAGAGATTATCAGGCCAAGATTGGCACTGGAGTTCATACCAGATGGATATGTCAGTGTGAGTGCGGTCAGATAAAAAGCGTAGACGGCAAAACTATCAGAAGGGGAAAGAGCACCCAATGCACAAAGTGTAAAAACAGAAAGGATTTTAAGATAACAGAAGAGCCTCTGTATAAATTATTGAGCGGAATGAAAGACAGGTGCTATAATGAGAGCAATGGCCGCTTTGCCAGATATGGCGGGCGTGGGATATGTGTTTGTGAGGAGTGGCTGCAATCATATCAGAAATTTAAGGAATGGGCTATGGAAAACGGGTATATACAGGGACATCGACTAACTATTGAGCGCATTGATAACGATGACGGGTATAATCCCAATAATTGCAGATTTGCCACATATGCCGAGCAATCAAGAAACAAAAGCAACAACCATTACGTATTTATTGATGGCAAAAAAATGATTTTAATGGACGCACTAAGACTGGCGGGCACCCCGCCATCTACATACAAAACAAGAATCAAGCTTGGATGGGATGAGAATGACGCAATCTGGGGTAGAAATAAGGAGGCAAAAAAAGAATGAGTTATAGACCAAGACATTTTATATTGCAGGAGCTTGTGGGGCCGCAATTATATGCGGCTTGCGCAAACAATCCTGATTATCTTTGGCGCAAACTCAACGCAAGAATACTTGAGGCCGCCGACATTGTCAGGGGCTTCTATGGGGTGCCAGTTATAATCAACAACTGGCACAATGGTGGTAGGTTCAAGGAATCAGGACTTAGGGATATGAACACGACAACGGGCGCCAAGCTGTCGGCGCATAAATTCGGGCTTGCTCTCGATTTGAAATTAAACGTGCCAATCGCGAAAATACATGAAGATATAAAAAGCAATCGTCTGCCGATACGTTTTTATGAATGCGTTAATGTAGTGGAAATAAATACGCCGACTTGGCTTCATGTTGCGTTTGAAAACCATATGAAGGGCGGCATAATGTGGGTAAGAGGCTAGAAATGCAATTTCTACTACAAAACTTTTGCAATTAGCGCCGGACGGGTTTATAATGGAAATTATCGCGGCATAGTTTGTAAGCCGAAACAAATTTTATTGAAACGGGGCGATAGCGATTAAACAGCTTAAACGCGCATCGAAAAACGACCCAAAGCCAAAAAGAAGAATTGACGATGATGATAGGCTGAAAGAAAAAAGAAAGTTTCTCGAAAAGCGGCTTGTAGATGCTTTGGCAGCAGGCTTGAGCTTATGCAAGTGCGGCGGCTTAATTTACGAAATAGACGGCGTTGAGTATTGCGGCGATTGCGGCAATCCGACAATATACGAACCTTGAAAGGGGCAAATTATGAAGGCTTTTTTTAAAATGATTTTCGGTATGTTTCTTGGTAACGATGGGATTCTCAGCAGCACAAAGCTGTTGGCGTTTGTGGGCTATTCTCTTTTTGTGTTCATCTCGATTTGGACAGCGGTATATAACCCGGAAAAGTTCAACTATGAACTATTTGCCATTCTTTCGGCGGCTTCAAGCTCAACTATGCGCGTGGTTGATAAGTGGCTCAACGTGCGCTCTTATGCGGGGGCGGCGGCAGCAATCGTTGAAACCGATGCAGAGGTTAAAAGTGAATGAAATTAAGATTAAAAATACTGATTTTGGCATTGTTGGTGTTATCGCTGGCGTTCTGCTCGTGGCCGTCATTTGCGCAGGAATCGTATACTATTACCGTGGCGCAAGTGGACGCCTTGAGTCAGAACTTGCAGACGTTGAAAGAGTTAATCACGAGCTTGCGAGCGAAACTAGACAGCTACAAAGCTACATTGCAAGCCACGGCGCAGGAATTAAAAACGTCAGAGGCGCGGTTAGAACTAGCAGAAAACGAATCGAACATATTCATTCTGAAATTGAGCAATCAACAAGCGATGCTGGCAGAGCAATCGAAATCATTGAAAAGTGCCAAGAAATCATTGAAAAGG
>SABV01000482.1 GCA_009928855.1 Erysipelotrichia bacterium
GCTTTTTCGGCCGAATCCCTGATTCGAAATGTTCCAACTTCGACAGGCCCATCGACAATAACCGTACCACCGGTATTAGAGCCCAGATCGTTACCCATCTTGAGCCCTTTTCCGCCGGTTTTAACTCTTATGACTGCGTTTGCAAGGTTAAAATCACTATTTTTTGCCATACAAAAATTGTTTTTGAGCAGCTGAAAAGCATCTTCGCCCTTGCCCGGGTTGATTTCGTAGCAGACTCTTTTGCTCAAACCAATGGTTGTGTCTTTGGCAGCTGCAATCTGGTCTATTTTAAGCTTCTCGCAATCAATTCCCATCACCGGCAACCCAAATTCCATGTCATTTGTCTCAGGCACTGCGGGCGGCGGTGGTATATTTATATTCTGATTATCTTTTGTATATTGAAAAATCAGGTTATAAGTTTCGCTATAAGAGCAGGTAGCGACCTTGCTCATGATCTCATAATACGAGATATTGCCGCCAGTTGAAAAATAGGGCAAAGCGGCAAAAAAGTCTCCAAGTTCTTGTAGATTAGGTACACCAAGAACAGCATCGGGTGGGGCAGCCGGATAAATAAGGTCTTTATCGACAAAAACATCTTTCATAAAAGTCTTACCTATATCTTTCAATTTACCCGGAATAATATTGAGTTTTTTGCCAGAATATTTATCGTAAAACTTTTTTTCAAGATGAATCACTGCACCGACCGGTGGTTCATTGCCAGAAGCTGGAATCAGATAGCTCAGCTCGAGAAAATGATCAGAAACCTTGCCTGCAACACGGGTAATGCTGATCCGTCGATCACTGCTGGTCTGCCCGGCTTCACCGAACAAATGCAGGCAAGTGCTCTGCCACCATCTTTTGTCTTTTGAGGGCTTGTGTTCCCTTGACTGATATTCGAGAATTTTGCTCCACATATCGGCAGATGGACCATTCAATAAAGCATCAGAGAACCCCCACCTGGCTATGCGGAATACCAGATTGTGCCCATTGACCGGCTCGCCATCGAAGTTGTTGAAATTAAGCAACAGAGTGATCGGATTTTCGGTATCCGGGTAGTATGAATGATAACGCTGCCCAAATTTACGATGGCTCGCAGCACGGTTAAGCAAGGCCTCACCCCCGCCGAAATAGATCCAGCCCCTTTTTTTCCAGATTTCTGCCTGAGAATTAAACTGGTCACCGGGATAACCGTTGTCTAGAATAAATGGGCGGGGCGAGCCCTGGGCAATGTTTCCCGAGGATGGCGCATCTATCGTTACGGTATTGAATTTAACCGGATCGCCGCCCGTAGCGTCTCTCAAATACATCGTAAACTTGGTCAGAGGCATCGGAAAAGGCACCACAACTCTGAAAGGCCTTGTCTCCTGCCATGATTCACGGGTATTGCCGATAAAAATATCGATTGAAACTGTCATTTTGCCGGCTTTTTCAAATTCAAGAAACAGTTCGTTGTCTTTTTTAAGAGTGCTAAGAGGTGTCACATCGCCAAAAGAAACGTCGTAAGATACGCTCACATCTTTCATCGGATATTCGCCGAAAAGCCTTTTAACAAGAGCGTTAAAATCAATTTTATCAAGCCAGACTTTTTTTATTGTTTCTGAAAGCTTTTTGGGGTCGTTATTAACAAAAACCTGTGTTCGCAGCAGATAGCCCGCCGAGTTCGTATCGGTTGAAGAAGCATCGCTGAGATCTGACTTCATTTTGGTAATGACAAATCTGGAAACAGCCTGAGCCGTCTTGAGAGCCCGCAAATGTTTGAGAATTTCGCGACTTTCGTTGAATTTTCCCTGAACAAGATGGTTATATGCCAGCACTAGAATAGTAAGTACAAAAATACCACCCATAACCACGAACAAAACAACACCGCTTTTTCTGGCACGCATCATGATATCAGTCATCTCCAGTTTGCACCGTGGCTGAGGCAGACAAAGTCTTTTTCAACCAGTTCAAGGTGCCGGGATGAATCGGCACGCCGGTTTCATTCATGATAGCAAAAGCAACAGCCGGATCAGATGGAATATCAGCAATAGCCCGATGCCTCATCTTCATATATGCGGACCCTTTTACCAGTAGCTCTGCAATAAGCTCTACGGTGGCTTCAGGAACATCCGCCCGCGTAACCAGAAGATTTGGCAGACCGATGGTCTGCACAGAAGGCTGTGATTCGCCGTAAAAGCCTTCTGGAATAGTAAAAGGGCGCGACGAAGCAACTTGAGCAAGAACTTTTTCGAGTTGTGCCTCTTTAAAGCTCAGCAGAGAGCAGCCATGAAAAATAAGAGCGTCAGAGACAGTGCGATTTGGCATGCCGGCCTGAATTGTGGCAAAACCAATCTCGTCTTTTGTCAGGCTGTCAAACACCATAT
>SABV01000483.1 GCA_009928855.1 Erysipelotrichia bacterium
GATGGAAAAGAACTTGAAATGAAAGCAGAGCCTTTGAGCGGTATTTCGACTTCTCATTCTTCGCAGAATGTGGCCTTTTCAACGAATCTTGGCGTGCTTGATACCGATCTTCTCGACTCATTGATGCGTGGTAACACCGGCGCAAAGTATGAACTTTACTATAACTATCAATATGTTGACCCGATGTTGAGCCCTGATGATGTTTCAAATCGAGGGGAACAGCATGACTTTAACCGTGCTGATACCGCCAGCTCACCTGCCGGTCGTGATTTGCCGGGTGCGCGCGACTTCGATAAAATCGATCGGGATGCACGAGAAAAAGCCGGATGGGAACAGGCTGGCAGCGGATTCATCGGATTTGGGCGCTACCCCCGTTCTGTTCAGGATATGTGCATATTTATTGAAAAAGATGCCGATCAATGGCAGAACGCCTATCTTTCGCTTCCGGTAATTTACAAACTTGGCGAAGTCGAGATCGAAAAGATAGAGCTCGATGTTTCACTTGTTCACTCAAAAAAAGTTTATGCTACCCAGAAGCTGACCTGGACCCCCGAAAAAAGCTGGCGAGATGTCTACAAAGCGCCACTTGTTTATGGTGTTTTCGATCTGACCAAAATCAGGCAGCAATATCCCGGCGATATCAAATCTGCATATTTTGTCGTTAAAAAGAGAATTGAGTCAAACGGCGGCGATGTTCTCACTGGCGAAACAACCTGCGATGTGATTGTCGGAGATTCTTCGATCAGCGATCCGCTCGCTCTGGCGGAAGTTCTTGAATTTCAGCTTGGCTTTCTCAGCTGGTCTGCTGACCCGAAGAAAGGTTTGCAGCGATTCGAGGTTGAGTTAAGCGAAGGCGACTGGAAATCTGTCAGAGTTATAAAGCCTGCCAGAGATGGCGACAGATTGGTTTTTCCGCGTGTTGCCCAGTGGCTCGTTCGTCATGGCAAAGTCGACGATACTTCGCTTCTTGTTGCTCAGGCATTTTTTGCCGTTTCCAACGGAGAGACTGAGAAAAAAATACCCTGGAGCATGAACGGAAAAAATCTGCGCAAAGAATTGTTCAGTCTCTCGGCAATTTTATTTGATCAGGACTGGTCCGGAAAATGAACTTTATCCGCTGCTGCTGCTTTTTATCAGCCGTTGTACTTTTGCTGGTCAGCGGTTGTGGCGGTGGCGGAGGTGGTTCTGGCTCTTCTGCAGCGCTTGCCGGGGGCACAATTTATGGCAGGGTAGTCGCACCGGCGGCTCTTTCCCAGCGACTTAACAAAATTGTCGCGCAGACGACCCAGAGCGGCAATGGCGTTTCAAAAGCCCTTGTCTGGCTTGAAGAGAAACCGGATAGTGTCACTCTCACTGACGATGATGGCAACTTTGTTTTGTCGGGTGTTGATGCGGGTGTTGCTCAGCGAGTTGTCTGCAGATACGATATAGCTGCAAGCGGTGAGCTTTTTCTTGCGCGTTCAGAGCCAGTGCTCGTAAACACGACAAATCCGTTTCTGCAGCTTGGCGAACTGACTCTTGAACAGGGTTTGTATTCGGTAAGCGGTTGTTTGCGCAACCAGTTCGGTTCGGTTGTTGCTAATGCGCAGCTTTCGTTGTGGGGAATCAAGTTTAAATCTGATCTGCAGGGTTATTTTGTTTCGCCACCACTCCCTGAGTCTGCGTCAAAAGAGATGGTTACAATAGAAGCATCGGGTTATAGAACTTTTGCCATCGAATTGCCCTTTTTGCATTCGACGAACAACAACCTCAGTGTTGATATAACCCTGTCTGACCAGAGCGAGCCTAATATTGCACCCATCGTGTTTTTTGCGGCTGTTCCTGCGCAAATAGCCCCCAGTGAGAGAGTGCAGCTGCAAATTCTTGTTATAGACCCCGATGAGCTTGATACAAATCACTTTGAGCCCGTCTGGAACTCTATCGCCGGGAAGATCGATGTTACGGCAGACCCTTTTATTGTCTGGTGGACCGCCCCTGACGCGCCTGGTCTGGCAACTGTCTCGGTGAGCGTCGAAGACTCGCGCGGTGCTTTCGGGGCCGCGAATATCGGCATTGCTGTGGGCGGTAACAAGAATCCTGTCATGCGTATTGCATCCGTGCTTCCTGCTGCCGGTGCTCCCGGTGCAAGAGTCGTGATATCTGGTTCGGGCTTTGGAGCAGCTCAGGCGGGCGGACAGGTCAGTTTTAACGGGGTTTCGGCAACCGTACAATCATGGTCAGACCAGCAGATTGTTACAGAAGTTCCGGTTGGTGCCACAACTGGAATTTTGCTGATTTCGGGCGTAAACGGCGAAAAATCCGCTGGCGTTTTCAATATACTTGACGCGGGTCTGGCTATCGA
>SABV01000091.1 GCA_009928855.1 Erysipelotrichia bacterium
AAGTTCTTCATCTGCGCCATTTTTGCGTATCTGATCAAGCAGAAAACCGATTTTGCGTGTTGCCCATATTTTTGCTACAAATGCGTTTTCGTTTTGTTTCTCAGGAAAATCGGTTTCAAAGTCGAGCTTGACAGGCTTACCTTTAAGTGAGCCGCTCAAGGTTATTCTGGCAGCGCCGGGTTTGCTGTAGCGGCCGAGAATGAGAATGTTGCTGTCTTTGAATACATCATGAACCTTGCGTGGGTAAATCTGCGAAACTTCGACGTTGTTGAATTGCAGGCTGACGTCGGTTAACACGGGGTGTGTGAGCTTTGAAAAAAGAGACGAGATTTTTATTTCGAGATCTTCATCTTCAGATACGTAGTCTGAGATGCCACCATTCTGCTCAGCCAGGTTGTCGATCAATTCAGCGTTAAGTTGATCACCGACTCCAAAAGAAAAGAGTCTGATGTTGGCTGTGTTTTTGGCCGCCAGCAATTTAAGAATTTCTTCCGGGTCGGTGAGCCCGGCGGTTGGCTTACCGTCGGTTACAAATACGATAAATCGCGGATTGCCCGAGTCGCTTTTACTGAGCGCATTGATAGACATTTCCAGAGATTCTGAAATATTGGTGCCACCCATGGCATCAAGATTGCGAATGTGGTTAAGAGCGCCTTCTCTTGTGTCAGCGGTCAGTTTCGTCAGGCCGCCCTTGTAGGCTTCAGCCTCTGTAGAAAAATTGCATAGAATGAAATTGCTGCCTTCGGTAAGCGAATTGATGCAGAATTCAAGAGCCTTTTTTGCCTGAGAAATCTTTTTTCCTGCCATGCTTCCTGAAGTGTCCATGACCAGAGCGACATCGATTACCGGCGTCTTTAGATCCTGTTCTTTCATGGCCGGGGCCAGCATGAGCATGAAAGTTCCGTCTTCGGATGGATCTGGTCTGTGGTTTATCGCGGTAACGGCAATGTCTTTGCGGGCAATTGAGTAATACAGAACGAAGTCTTTGTCTGGCCTGATGTTGTCAACTTCGAAGCCCACCACTACCTCATGCTCGTTTTTGCGATTGACAGAGACTTTGTGGGTCGGCGAATAAACCGATGCAATTGGCAGGTCTGATTTTATAATTGCTTCAATGGCGACATCTTTCATCTCTTCCTGAGTGTATTTTTCGATGTCGAGGGGGTAAACATACCTTACCAGCCCGCCTTCCATTTTCAAGGCTTCCTGATAAGATAATTTTACGTTCTTTTCGCTGAGCGGGTTGATCGGGTAAATTCTTGTCTTAAAAATGCCTTTTCCCATATATTCGAGCAACCCGGGGTCGCGCATCTGTCTGACGATGTCTTCGTAAATTTTACGTGCTTTGTCGGCGTCAAGCAGCTCTCCTGAGGTCATTTTTCCGTCTACATCCATTGAAAAGCCACTTATTGAGGCGTCTTTAGGCAGCGGAAAGATGTAAAGCCCTTCTATTACTCTGTTCTGATGATTGTAAAACTTCTGGTCTACCGCTGTAGAAGCTGCAAGGTTATTTATTTCGACCTTAACATGGTGTTTGGTTACCGACAATGGCACGGTGAAGTTTTCTACCGGCCTTGGAGGTGGCATAAAAATAACCCTGTGGTAAGGTTCGTCGGGGTAAACCGGTAAGATTATGCCGTCAGCAAAAGCAATGCCGGCAAACATGTGCAAACAAATACAAACAAACGCAAACAGTCTAAGATGGTTTTTCATTTTCCCTCCCGTTAACTTCTTACACCATACAACGAAATTCTATAACAGTGGATTCAAAAAAATATATACAAACTTAATTGTCAACAAACCGTATTTTTTCAAAAGTTTACTGTTGATTTGCGTTCATATTACCGATGATATTTCAGAAATAATTTTTTTTACGAGAGTTATAGATGGGCAGAGCAGAAAAACCTATAGAAGAGGTGCGTAAGGCAATTCAGGCAATTTACCAGAACCCTGCCAGACGCGAACTCTATGCCAGTCTAGATTTAAAGATAAGCCTCTGGGAAAAAAAATCGCTGCTTGACAGCGAAAATGAAGATCAGCGAATTCTCGATGGTTTGCAGAGTCTCCTGCCATTCCTTGTTGACAACGATTACGAGGAATATGCGAAAGAAATTTTCTCGTTGATCATAAAGTCGCTGCCAGAAATATACTTTCCTGAATCGCCGCGTATAGCCTTTTCCAAAGAAACAGAACGGGAGCTTGCCGAAAAATCTTCGGCTCTCTATGGCTCCGCAGAAATATCAGAAAACGCAAAAGCTTCCTTTCGCCTTTTTCATAAGCAATTGCAAATGATCGAAAATAATATCAGAACGTTTATCGGCGAAGCAGAATTGGAAAATTTTCACGAAAGAGGCATTGGCAGCGCCGGGGACCTTTATCGGACGTTTTTTGAGGCTGCTCAACGTCTCGAAAATACACCAATGCAGGATTTGTCATGGATGCACGTGAATCATCTGTCCATGAGGATCAATAATTCTTTTTGCGCTTTTATTGCCGCTTATAATATTGCAAAAACTCTGAATGGCATTGAAAATACCAAGCCGTCGGGCTGGTTGCGTGACGAAATCGTTCGCAATGAAAACTTTTTTTTAAGAAACAAATGCTGGAAATATATTGACGAAGCCTTGATGAAACGTGACAACGTTATGCTTTTAAAATACGTTGACAAGGCCTTGCCCGCCGTAACTGGTGGATTTGAGCGCGATTATCTGCTTTCTTTGAGGGCGAAGGCGGTCTCAAGCGATCATAGATTGTCGATGGTAGTTCTCGCTTCTGTTCTGGGAGCGGTAATAGTAATTGCTCTGATCAGTATGATAAGTTATGAGCCAGAAATGAAGCGTTCTATTGATCTGGATAAAACCAGAAAGCATCTTATGGAAGCTATCCGCTCAGGAATCGCTCCCGGCCCCCTTAAAAAGCCGGAAGATCGCCAGATAGGGGCATTTATACCTGATTTAGATGTAAGAAGTCGCACTGGTCTGCGTGAAAGAAAACCGCCGATTAAACCTCACGATCGAAATTTGAACCTTTTTGAGATTCGTCATGCCGTTTTTCAGCAGTATCGACTTCAATATCTTGACGAACAGAGCCTTTCGCCCGATGAAAAAAAGAAGCTCAAAGCCCTCTGGGAAGACTGGCGCCAGCGCTGTGAATTCTATACCTATGACAACGAAATTCGCGAAAAAATCCACTGGGATTTAAAAATTCATGGCCCGACACTGATTCAGGATGCGCAGGATATTCTAAATTCGTGGCGGCCAGAGAAAGACCCTGTTTTGCAGAAGAACCTGAAGCAGGCCGGAGGCGTTTTGAGTCTCAAGAATCCTTTACATATGAGACTTGTTGTTGAACGACTTCGAAAACTTGGTTATTACAGGTCTTCTGGAGTTCCTGGCGCATGGAACGATGATTGCCGAAGAGCTTTGATAGATTTCAAAATCTCCAACATGTCTATTATTGACGATGTCTGGGACCAGCCAACGCAAAAGGCGCTGATGGGCAACTGAATTTTTTACATCATAGATCGAAGTATCGCCAGTATGATCATCTGAAATCTAACCGTAAAATACCCAAGAATGGGGCCTGCGCCCAGAAGGTCGAGCAGGGCATCGACGTTCTGGGCGAAGAAGAATTTGCCAAAAATAATTACCAGGCATAAAAAAACTACCAGACCGAAAGCGTATATCTGACCCCATTCAAAGGTTGTCAGTTCGTTGTTCAGACGCTTTCCATTACCCCAGATGAACGACAGATAGAAGAAAGAGAGCAGACCGATTGCCAGCAGGGTCAGTATCTCGCCGTTTTCAGGGTCGGCAATTATCGCATAAAGCTCATGCATGGTAAATTTTTTCCTCTCACTATCTTAATTTTACCGCAAGCTCATTTTCCAGTCTAGTTACCATCTTGTTGATAAGTGGTTGAATCTCTTCGTCGGCCAGCGTTTTTTTCAGGTCACGGAAGGTCAATGAATATGCCATCGAGCGACAACCTTCCTGGATGCCTTTTCCCTGGTAAATATCGAAGAGATAGCAATCTTCAAGAAGATTTTTGCCTTCGGCAAGCAGAATCTTTATTATATCTCGGTGCGCAACGCTTATCGGAGCCAGAAGCGCCAGGTCTCTGCGGATTGCGGGCAAATCCGGTATTGGCTGCATTCTGGCAGCCCCTTCCATCGCTTCAGAAGCTTTTCCAAGGTCAAGTTCTGCTATGAAAATGCACTTTGGCATTTTTTTGTTGTCGAGCATATTAGGGTGCAGTTGCCCGAATTCACCCACCGAGACCTTGCCGATGCTGAGTTCCATCTGCATTGCCGGATGGAAAAGATGGCTCGTGCCCTGCGCGTAACGAAGTTTTATTTTGAGAAGATCGGCTATGTTTTGCAGCACGCCTTTTATTGAGAACAGGTCAAAAGCTTCCCCGCTTCTGCGCCAGTCATTGGGATTAACCGCTCCGCAGAAACCCAGGCATAGACGCGCATGTTCTTCGCTCATACCACCGGCTGTAGGATGAAAGGCTTTGCCTATTTCGAAAAACTTGAGATTGTATTCATCGTTGAGTACGTTGCGTTTAAGCGCATCAAACATGCCCCATTTTAAACTGGTGCGCATGGCGCTCAGTTCTTCAGAAAGCGGGTTCTGCAGCATGAGAGGCTTCTTTTCTCTGAAGCATTCGTTAATATTTCCGGGGATAAAGCTGTAAGTCATGATTTCATTGAATCCACACGAAACCATGTGATCTCTGAGTCTTGTTTCGAGTTTTTGCAGTTTGGTTGGCAGTTTCAATACAGAAGTTATTGCCGGCAATGTTTCGGGAATGTTGTTGTAACCATACATTCTGGCCACTTCTTCGATGATATCCGCCTCGATTTCGAGGTCGTGCCGATAGGGTGGAACGCTGACTATAAGATCTTCGCCATCTCTTCTGGTATCGAGTTTCAGGCGCAACAGGAAGGTTTCAATCTGAGACGGGTTAAGATTGACACCGATGACGCGGTTTATTCGTTTTGTTCTGGCTTTTATCTGGCGAAGAATTCTGGGCTTCGGATATACATCCAGAATGCCTTTAACCGGAGTGCCGTCGGCAATCTGAGCGAGAAGTCTTGTGGCTTCGTTGAGTGCTATCGGTATGTTGTCGATATTGGTGCCACGCTCGAAACGGTAAGAAGAGTCTGACATCATTCCCAGTTTTTTTGCTGACTTACGTACGGTTGTCGGGTTAAAAAAGGCCGCTTCAAGCAATACGCTCGTTGTCGTATTGCTGACTGAAGAATGCAAACCTCCCATGACTCCGGCGATGGCCACGGGTTTTTGCTCGTCTGCGATTACCAGCGTCGAAGCGTCGAGACTTCGTTCTACATTGTCGAGTGCAACTATCTTTTCGTCTCTTGCGGCATTTCTGACGATGATCTGTTTTCCTTCAAGCTTGTCGTAATCAAAAGCATGCATCGGGTGCCCTATATCAAGCATAATGTAGTTGGTGACGTCGACAACATTGTTGATTGACCGAATTCCTGCTTTTTCGAGTCTTTCTTTAAGCCAGTCAGGAGAAGGGCCTACATTGATATTGTGAACGACTCTGGCTCCATAGCGTGGGCAAAGTTCATTATCTTCAATGTCTATTTTTATCTGTCCGGCAATTAAACCATCTCCGTCTTCGTTTCCAAGGGGGTCACGGTGCAGGGGAAGATTGAAAATCGCTGAGAGTTCTCTTGCGATGCCAAGGTGTGATAGAGCATCGCCGCGGTTTGGCGTGATGCTGATTTCAAAAATTACGTCATCCAGCTTGAGCGCGGCAACGATGTCGATGCCAATTTCGGTGTTTTCATTGAGAATATAGAGGCCGCCGTGCTCGTCCGAGATTCCCAGTTCTTTTTTGCTGCACATCATTCCGTAAGATTCTATTCCACGGATTTTGGCTTTGCTGATCTCGAAGCCGGAGGGCAGTTTTGCGCCAATCATGGCGACCGGAACACGATCGCCGGTCTTCATATTGCTGGCACCGCAAACGATCTGTAAAGGCTGCCCACGGTTAACGTCTACTGTACAAAGAGAGAGTTTTTCGGCGTCTGGGTGGGGGATTTTGGTGAGAATGCGCCCAACCACAACGTTGTTCAGGTTTTTGCCGGGCTGTATTATTTCTTCAACTTCAAGCCCCGACATGTTAAGCGCATCGGCAATTTTTTCGGGTGTTTCGTTTATGTCAATGTAGTCTTTTAACCAGCTTAATAGAACTTTCACTTTTATACCTCAGAATTGTCTCAAGAATCTGATGTCAGAGCTGAAAAGAAGCCTGATATCGTTGATTCCGTAGCGTAACATGGCGATGCGGTCGATCCCCATTCCAAAAGCGAATCCGGTATATTTTTCCGTGTCGTATTTCACTGTTTCGAACACCTTCGGATTCACCATGCCGCAACCAAGGACTTCCATCCAACCTGTGCCCTTACAGACTTTGCAGCCTTTGCCTTCGCAGAAGATGCACTGAATATCCATTTCAGCTGATGGTTCTGTGAACGGAAAAAAGCTCGGTCTGAAGCGGTGGGGGCGTTTGCCGAACATGTTTTCGACAAACATTACCAGGGTTCCTTTTAGATCGCTCATGCTGATATTTTCGCCAACCACGAGACCTTCCATCTGGTTGAACATTGGCGAATGCGTAATATCACTATCTTTGCGAAAAACTTTGCCCAGGCCAATCATCTTAAGCGGCGGCTTGAGGGCCTCCATGGTTCTTATCTGCACCGGTGAAGTCTGGGTGCGCAAAACCTGCCCTGATTCAAGATAGAAGGTATCCTGCATGTCGCGAGCCGGGTGATGGGCCGGAACATTCAGAGCTTCAAAATTATAGTATTCTTCCTCTATTTCGGGGCCTTCTGCCATAAAAAAGCCCATAGACAAAAATATATCTGCAACTTCTCTGGCAACCTGAACGACCGGGTGTAATGAGCCGGTTCTGGCGGTGATTCCAGGGAGCGAATGATCGGGTTTTTCGGCGCCGAGCTTTGCTTCTTGTTCTTTAAGAGCGAGGGCACTCGTGCTTTCTTCGAGTGAATTCTGAATTTTGTTTTTCAGTTCGTTAATTGCGGCGCCAGCAGTTTTGCGTTCTTCTATTGAAAGTTTGCCCAGACCTTTGAGAAGTTCGGTGACTTCACCTTTTTTGCCAAGATATTTGACACGCAAGGCTTCCAGGTCGGCGGTTGTGCTGGCTGCTCCCTTTTCAGAGAGGTATTGCTGTAACAGCTTGTCATGAGATTCTGACATTTGATCTCCTTCAAAAAAATGCTTCGATGCAAGTTATAACTCAAAATCTGTTTCTAGACCACTCATATAGACAAATTGCTACCGAGGTGGCAACGTTCAATGATTCTACCTGTCCTTGCATAGGTATTGCAAGTCTGCTCGTACATTCTTTTAAAATTTCCTGTGAAAGTCCCTGGCCCTCCTGCCCGAAGAAAATTGCACTCCTGGCAGGGAAAGAAAGCTTTTGCAGGTCGGTGCCATGCATATCTGCGCAAATGGTGGCAAAATCTGCGTCTTTTAATATTTTAAAAAGGTTTGCGGGGGAAATATTGTCGAAAGTGGGCAGTCGAAAACTTGAGCCCATAGCTGCTCTGGCAACTTTGGGATTATAGCGGCTGCAGCAACCTTTTAATAATATAAGCGCGCTGGCGCCCATGGCTTCAGATGTTCTTATTATAGTGCCAAGGTTTCCCGGGTCCTGGATGCGATCAAGCACGACCAGCAGATCAGAATTTTTAATTTTTTCGCTTAGAGATGGCTGAGAAGGCAGCGAAAAAAAAGCCAGAACCGGTGCAGGGGTTTGAACAGAAGAAAGTTCGCGGATAATCGCGCGTGGCACCAGAAAACATATTTTTGCCAGCTCAGGGCTAAAACTTATAGCCTGCAAAGTTTCGGCAAATACCATCTGAGCCTCGGCTCCCGAAGCGATGGCTTCGGCAATCAGTTTTTGCCCCTCAACCAGCAGCAGATTTTCGCTGTTTGTCCGGCTGACAATCTTCAGGGCTCTTTTGATTATCGGGTTATTTTTTGATTCCAGAGTTTTCAATGCTTCTGCTCAATAAAAAACACCCGGGTGTTTCCCGGGTGTTCTTTTGCTGTTTAATCAGAATCAGGCTATGCTTTTTTTGGCCATCTGAACGATGCCAGTGAAAGCCTGAGGATCTCGAACGGCGATGTCGGCAAGAACTTTGCGGTTCAGGTCGATGCCAGCCTTTTTGAGTCCGTTGATAAAAACGCTGTAAGACATTTCATTGATGCGGCACGCTGCATTGATTCTGGCGATCCAGAGTCTTCTGAATTCGCGGCTGCGCACACGGCGATCACCGAAAGAATGGTCGAGTGCATGAAGAACGGCCTGTTTGGCCACTTTTTTTACGTTATTATGCGCGCCCCAGAAACCCTTGGTCCTGCGGAAAAGCTTCTGTTCTTTGCGTCTAGCATTGCTTGAACTTTTTGATCTTGACATGAGTATAACCTCCTGATGATTTTAATTAACCCAGTTACTCTCGACTCTGGGTCAGGAGTACGGCAACATGACTTTCAGAGCGTGTTCATTTCCCTTTTCGCAGTTTACAGACTGGCGATAGCCTCTTTTGCGCTTACTTGACTTCTTGGTCAAAATGTGGCTGCCATAAGCTTTGTAACGTCGAAACGCGCCGGAACCGGTTCTTTTGATGCGCTTGGCGGCACCGCGATGAGTTTTCATTTTAGGCATAATAATTTCCTCCTGATGGCAGTATGGCTACTTCTTCTTGGTTCTGAAGAGAATCATCGTTATTGCATTACCTTCCTGGGCGGCATCTTTTTCAATATCCGCGTCTTCGCCAAGAATGATTTTCATTCTGTCGATGACTTTATAACCCACTTCGATGTGAGCTCTTTCGCGCCCTCTGAAGGATACGGATACCTTTACCTTGTCGCCTTCGTCAAGAAACTTGCGGATATTGTTGCATTTTGTCTGCAGATCGCCTTCGTCAGTTTTGGGGCGAACTTTGACTTCTTTAAGCTTGATGACTTTTTGCTTCTTTTTTGCTTCTTTGGCTTTTTTGGTAAGTTCGTATTTATACTGGCCAAAGTCCATAAGTCGGCAAACTGGCGGATTCGCACCGGGTGCTACTTCGACGAGATCGAAGCCTCTTTCTTCGGCCATAAGAACGGCATCATTTGTGGCTACTACGCCAACCATGTTGCCCTGCTCATCGACCAGGCGAACCTGCGGAACCCTAATCCTTCTGTTAATGCGTACAGTACCTTTGATACTCTTACCTCCAGAAAAACAAAAAATGGAGCAGCAAGATGCTACTCCATGAAATATTCGTTTCATGTACCCCTCGCGGGGAGAACCTTTTTGCGTATTTGCTCAAGGTGAGGAGTTAATCCTGCTTGCTGTTTTTTGATGTTATCAGAGCTCAAACAGCAAGTCAAGTATTTTCTATAACTTTTTCGGGGTCACGGCCAAAGTGCGCCAGAAAAGCGGCCAGAATTATCATTGAAACCGGTATCAATATGTAGGGCGAGATACCCATACCGGCCGGTATATAGCAGAATACGATTGCTGCAAGCCCTACGATAGCGGCGTAAGGTGCCTGCGTCTTGACATGATCGATATGGTCAGAGCCTGAGGCCATTGACGACATGATTGTGGTGTCTGAAATCGGGCTGCAATGGTCGCCAAAAATAGAGCCCTCAAGCACAGCGCCAATTGATACGAGAATCGCCTGTTTTATATATAGCATCATTTCGGGCGCACCAGCCATTTGAGATATGTTTGCCTGATAATGCTGCATGTTCAGATGATAGGCGAGGGGAATGCTTATGGGAAGCAGGATTGCCATGGTTCCCCAGCTTGTTCCGGTTGAAAAAGATATGAAACAGGCAATTATAAATATTATGCTCGGCAGAAGCCAGTAAGGGATTACATTGGATACCATCGCTACCACGTAATGAGCGGTTCCGAGGTCTGAGCAGACACCGTTTATGGACCACGCAAGCATCATTATGATTACGGCCATTATCAGCGTTTTTGCCCCTTCTACCCATGCCTTTAATCCTGTTTCCATAGTTATCAGACCCTGTGAGCATCCAAGAAGAATGGCGATAATAGAACCGATAACGCTTACCCATATCAGAACTCTTGTTGAATCAGCTCCGCTGAATGCAGATCTGGCTTTTTCAGAAAAAGACATGGTCGAGTCAGAAAGACTGGCTTTTATTAAATCCCCTTCTGCAAAGCGTTCTATCTCTAAGATCGCTTCGGCTCCGGTTGCGCCTGCAAACGCTGAATTATCATCATAATTCAGCCGTGCAAAAGAGAAATTGTCGCTGCATACCGTAACGGTTTTGGTTTCAGTTGAAGTGGAGAGAACTGTCAGTGTTTCTCCGTTCTGCGAATGATCTCTGGTCGCGCTGACAAGCCGATAGTGAGGAGAAAACATGCCGCCATCGCCGAGAAGCCCGACGAATGTTCCGATAATAACTATGGCAATTGGTATTGCCGCATTATACCAGCGCTTGGGCATGTCTTCAGGCAGTTGCGGGCTTGCCGCTTCGGGGCTGCTGATGGGTCTGGCTGTGTCAGATAATACTTTGCCTTCTAGATGTGAGCGTTGTTCGGCCTTAAGCATGGGACCGAAATCGCGCCGCATGAATGCCACCATGAAGGCAAAGAACAGGGCCAGAATGCAGTAAAATCTGAAAGGTATCGTTTGCAGAAAAACGCCATAAAAATTTGTTTCAGCCAGTCCAAGGTTGACGTAAGCCTCCCTGATCAGACCGATTTCGTAACCTATCCATGTTGATAATACTGCTATGCCGGCCACTGGTGCCGCTGTAGAATCTACAAGATAGCTGAGTTTTTCACGCGAAATTTTATTGTTGTCTGTTATCGGGCGCATTGAGTTGCCCACGATAAGGGTGTTCGCGTAATCGTCGAAAAATATCATGATTCCCATGGCCCATGTGGCTATCTGAGCTGTTCTTGGGCCTCTAACCATGCGTGAAATCATTTCTACTATACCCTGCATGCCACCGGTGCGGTTTATTATGCCGATCATGCCGCCAAGGCAGAGAGAAAAAATGACGATGGCAGAATGTGCTGAATCGGCGAGAGAGCCGAGTATATATTTGTCTAGAGCCCTTAAAAAGCCGAAAAAGGGGTTGTAGCTAAAAACGAGAGTGGCTCCAAGCCAGATTCCCAAAAAAAGCGAGCTTATTACTTCCCTGGTGATAAGTGCCAGCGCAATTGCGCATATCGGTGGCATGAGCGACAGCCATCCCGGAATGCATCTTGCCTTTGTTGTGACTGTTGTCTTGCCTACGGTTAGCGAAACTTCGTTGGTTCCCCATTTGGGAAGAGCCAGTTTGACGCTTTGCAGGTCTTTTGGCAGCGATATTCCTGATTTAAGGGTTTGCCCGTCGACAACTATTTTGAATTGAAGGGGTTTATCGCTTGAAGCATCGAGCCCTTCTATTTTAAAATCAGCTTCTACGCCAGAAAGGGCGAAGGCCGGAGGACGGATAATAATTTGAGCGAAAGCACTTTGAGCGACTGCGAAAAGAAAAAATAAAATCAAAAAACTTATGTGTCTGCGTGAATCTCTCATTTTTTCTCCAGGTAAATAGGTATCCTAGAGTAATATCATTTCAACTGGTCTAAATACAAGAGAAGGAATTCTGCTCAGTATTAGTAGCTGTTAGCGTCGCTTCCGTCTATTCTCTGTTTCCAGCGCTTGTCTGCTTCTTTTTTTTGTGCCTGTCTGACCGCAATTATTGCCCTCTCTACGTGCTCAATTTTTTCAGAAGAACCTGCCGGAAAAGCTTCTAAAATCACCAGGAGCTTGATTTTGCCATCGTAGGTTTCTTCGACCTTTCCATCAGTGGTTTCTTCAAACTTAGCTTCTTTCAGGTGCCTGGAAAGGCATCTGCGTTTGCCTCTGCATATTCGAAAAAATTCAGTGCCTTGCTGTTGATATTCAACACTTATGTATGTCGCATCTTCGTTATCTGTGTTCTGGTCAAACATGGTTTCATTTTCGTCGGCAGCGTTTTCAGAGACTTCCATTGTGAAGTTCCCGTTTGTGCCCTGC
>SABV01000484.1 GCA_009928855.1 Erysipelotrichia bacterium
CCCTGCCCCGTCGAGCTTAATCTTCCCGCTTCTGACCGCCTCGCAATTTGTTATAACATAGGGCTTAAGGTGTTTCCAAAGCGCAAGATGCCTGCAAACGTGCCCTAACCCGCCGCCCATGCAATAACACAGCGTTTTCACTGTCATTCTCTGAGCAATTCGTTAATAATAATCGCCCTCAACTCGAGCGGTATTTCTGAAAACAGCACAACACCGGGTGCCGCCACATTCTTTGAGCCTTTGGTTATTATCATTTCTTCATTTTGTTCGTTTTTAACTTTAAGTTTTCCGTTATCGGGGTAAAACTTCACATCACCGATGTTCTTGGCCTTGCGGTCTCTGATTTTGCACCTCTCAGGCGATGATTTAACAATTTCAAAAGCATTTTTGTTTTCTTCGTTATCGCTGATTTTGACCTTATCTTCGTTTATCTTAACCTTCCAGAGCAGCTTATCAGAATCGTCAAAAAGCTTAAAGCTGTCGCTTTTTCTTTTAACTTCCGCTATCAGCTGTTTTTCGCTGTTATCTGCGGCCGTTTCTTTATACTTAAAATTGCCGGGCTTGTTCGAGCGCCCTTTAAAAACTCGCATTGTGCCATTGTCGTTAAGCGCGATTTTATCGTGATCGGCGTATTTTTTAAATGTTAATAGCGCCTTACCGTCAGGCGATTTAAAAACTACGGTTTGCTCGCCATTTTCTGCTTGTTCACTCTCGGCGTCATCAAATGTTTTGCCTCTGACAGCATTTGCTTTTTCTTCAGCCTGTGCTGACCGCTCTGCTTGCTCGTTGTTCCCGCCGGATTTCGGCGTATCGCCGCCACAGCCTAATATCACGAAAACAGTAACCGCCAACAAAAAAATCATTGCAAAACTTTTGATTCTGAACGAACTCATATTATTTTTCCTTTATAAACTTTTAAACAGGTCGCAATAGCTCTGTATTTCGATTTCAGCGGAAAATTCTTCACAAATATGCTTTTGCAAAATTTTACCTACCCTATCGCGGTCTTCTTTGCTCATCGCCGCTGCTACAGCCAAAGCTTCTATGCATCCGGCCGCGTTTCCGGGGAAAAAGGTAAGCGATGCCTGGGCAGCCGGCAAAACCTCTGCTATACCGCCTGTCTGTGCGGCAATCATAGGAACGCCCAATGCCCCTGCCTCTAACAACACATTCGGCATTCCGTCGTAATGTGAGGGCAACGCCACAAAGTCGCACGCGGGATAAACTCGTAACAGTTCGAAACGATCCATGAAGGGCAGAAATGCGATATCAAAAAACTCTTCCCGCTCTTTTATCCAATCATTAACGCTCTTTTCAACATCTCCCACAATGATAAGGCTGAACTTTTCATTAAAGCCTGATTTGAGCATGTTTTCCAAAAAAAACACAACGCCTTTCTTTTCTTTGATTTGCCCGATTATTCCGATTGTTGCGCGGCCAAGTCTGAAATTATCACGTCTGAAAGCCTCTGCCGCGACCAAATCTGAGGGATCGTAAAACCAATTTTCGCAAGATATGCCATTACAAATTTTAACGGCATTTGCCATGGGGAACATCAGTTCAAGCTTGTCTCGGGCTTCGCTGCTAAGCACAGAAACAGCATCGGAGGCGATAACAGCGTCTAACAGCAGCGGCCGTTTATTTGGTGTAAAAACGCTTAAATCAAAATCATTTCCGCGCAGCATAACTACGGCTTTAAGCTTGAGCCAAGCCTTAAATACCGGTAGCGCGATCATGGGCAATGTGCCGCCAAAAGCAAGTAAATGGGTGTGTTTTAAATCATTGCTCGGGTCAGATAAGTAGTTATAAAGGCAATTTAGTGCATGCGGCACCGAATCGCTAACGGGAACCGTTATCAAATTACCGTTTTGCTGCACAACCATTTTAAAAGAGGTTGCTCCGGCGCAAAAATACGCCACATCAACATAAAGGCCATTTTTTCTCAAGCCGTCGACTATTCTGTCACAAGATTGAGCCATCCCCCCTCGGCGAGGCGGGTAGTTTTCGGTTAAGCAGAGTATTTTAATCGACATATTTCGCATGTGTTTTTATCAGCTGTCAAAGACGCTTTGGTCGTCGAAAGCCTCGGCCGGCGAATCATCGCCTTCGTCTGCGGTGTCAAAAGATCTTATATCGCTTTCATCGAATCCGTCTATTGACAGATCAGAACTGCCGCTGTACATAGGCTGATAGTCTGAATCATTGTAGAATCGTCGCCGATACCCAAAGCACCAGACCGGGCCGTAGTAATAGTCGTCGGCTGTTTTACCAAATTCAGCCACACAGTCTAAGCAGCATGGGGCACCGGTTTCGGGGTGTCCTCGCATATGC
>SABV01000485.1 GCA_009928855.1 Erysipelotrichia bacterium
CGAGTTTCAAAGACTTTCTCAAGTCAAATGGCGAGCTTATAAACTGGTGGATAAGGGCTTACGAAAAAGGTGAACTTTTTGAAGACCAGCCGGAAGGCGGTCCCAACCCTGACCCTGATTCGCCTTCTCCCAACAATCCGGTCGGCTGACTTACGGCCCGTAACGACCTATCTGGGTGCTGCCTTCACCGGCAGTAAGACAGGGTGAATCGCTTGCATTTCCGCTGGCAATGCTCTGCAACGTGTAATCATATGGCGTGCCACCGACAAACATCGGGTCTGTCTCTATGTTTGACGTGCCGGTGCCAGTTGTTCCGTTAAAAGCAAAGGTGTAGTTGTAGATGTCATTGAAGCTGACGCTTGGCGTTGCGTTCGTCTGAGTTTGATTGATACCATAAATAGCTTTTGTGCTGCCGGTGTAAGCAATAATGTTGTTTTTTATCACCGGATTGCCAAAGTCAACCTGAACGCCGATCAGGCAGTCTACGGTGTTGTTCTCGAAAAAGTCACTGCCCATCAACGCTGCGCCGGTCTGGTTGTCGATGAAGAGATTGTTGCGAATGTTTGAACCCGACGAAATCAGCCCGATGTCGCAGTCTCTGATCGTATTATATCTGATATTGAGAGCAGTGGAGAGGCCAAGGTTGAGCCCTATGCCACAAAGCCCGAATTCGCAGTTTTCTACTGACGGGGTTGAACCTTCGCTGTTTAGGCCCATGTCGGCAAACATGATCGTTGCATATCTGACCATGTTGTTGGCCTGATTTGTGCCGATAAAAGCGATGCTGCCCCATGAGGATTTACGTGGAAAATTTTCTGCGGAAGTGAACAGTATGCGTTTATTTTCGCTGCCAACGGCCATTAGACCGCCCTGAACTATCAGATCAGTCATGGTCGAGCCGAGTGAGTCGGGCAGAGAGTCTCTCTGGGTAAATCTGACTTCAACTCCTGCTTCGATGGTCAACACGACGCCACCAAGCACGCGAATGTCTGCCTGAAGTATATACGGGCTTTCTGCGGCAGACCAGGTGCGATTTTCTGCGAGAGTGCCGGGAGTAAGCACTGACATTGTCGGTGTCGGCAGACTTTCGTTGCCGGCCACGTCAACAGCTTTAAGGTAGTAATAATATTTGCAGGCGATTTTGAGCCCTTCATCCTGGTATGTTGTGCTGCCAACTGTAGAAACAATGGGGTTGGCGTTTACTTTCGAAAACGCTCCGGCTGCCGCTTCCGATCGATAAAGATTATAGCCGGCCAGATCGCTTTCTTCATTGCTGACCCAGCTCAATACAACCCTTTCCATCTCTGTGGGAGCGGCAATAGCAAACGACAATGGAGTAGCAGGCGCCGCACCGCTGGGTGTCGAAAATTGATAGTCTGAAGAAATCGCTTCATTTTTCTCGAAATCAAGAGACCTGACTCTGAAATGATAGGTTCTACCGGGCAGAAGACCGCTCAAAACTATTTTATGCTCTGTAAGCATCGAAGAGTCAGAGGCAAGCATTGTGTAAGGTGTTAAACCTACAGGGCCCGTTGCGTAATCGATTGTAGAATCAGAAGATTCATTCGTTTTCCAGGTGATATCGACGGTATTTTCTGTAATATTTGTGATTGAGACTTCGGTTATTACCGGAGGCAGCCCGTCGATGACCGAAAATGTCAGATCGGCGTTCTCAAGGGTTTCTCCGCGCACTATTTCGATAATTTTGACTACCGACTTATTGTTGTAGGTAGCGACCAGCTTTTTCTCGCCAGGATCAATGCCGGTAATGCTGTATCTGCCCAGTTCGTCGGTTAAAACCGAATGGTTGGCACCATAAATTTCTACTCGTGCTTGATAAAGGACTTTGCCATTTGAGTCGTAAACCTTGCCGGTAACATTGCCTTTTACCGAACTGGAGCTCTGCAAACAGCCGGTTATGCCGATAAGAACAACCATCGCCAGCATCAGGGCGACGATTTTTCTCGAATTCTTCATAGTGCCTCCGGGTAAATGTCTATAAATCAGATATCGGCATTAACAGAGTTTTTATTAAATTCAGCTATAAAAAAATACGTGACGGCATATGCACGTCACGTATTTGTGAGCGAGAAATAAAATTGTCAGTTGAGCAGAAACTCTATTGCTTTTGCCATCTGATCAATTGTTGTATTAGCGTAATCAGGATTCAATTCTTTGGCGTAATCCAGCTGTTCGCGCGCGCTGTCGTCATTTCCGGTAGCTGCGAAAGCGTAAGCCAGCATTGCGTGAACTTCTGCGTCCGAAACCCCGGTGTTGCGTCTGGCACTGTATTTGAACTGCGGGTTTTCTTTGCCAAGTTG
>SABV01000092.1 GCA_009928855.1 Erysipelotrichia bacterium
CGAACTGAGAAGTGATGGGAAACTGCTTCTGGAGAGGACTGGCAAAAAATCAAAATGAGCTTAACCGAGTTTTCTGTTCCGTTGCTCCCTAAACCCCAATTCCGTTATTTAATCCTGCAAAAACAAAGTTGAACTGATTCAACGACCCATACTCTCTCCCCGGGCTTGTATAAGGTTTATCAAGAAAGCTTTATTTATGCAGTTATCAACAGATGCTGCCCCCCGAAAGCAGTCATCTGCTTTCGGGGGATTTTACGTCAGATCAAATAAATCAGGGGAGAGTATAGGTGATCGGGAACCAGGACTTTTTATCACTGCGAAATCCGAACACTTTTCCGTCCGGAGTAATTTCTTTATTTCTAGGTGAAAGAAAAGCAACTGCCAGCAGATCAGCCTGGCTGAGAACCTTGCCTTCACCGTTGAGGCGAATAACCCGATACTGATGAATAACACCCTCTTTGTCGCAGGCAATCAGCTCAAGATACAGATTTTTCTTTGCATCAGACCCGATCAGTTTTGCTGAAACATAATGCGCATTACGTTCTTTTGGCGTCTGAAGCGGGAATTTTGCGAGAGAAATTGTTACCGTCGGCGAAGCTTTATCAGCCCTGAACAATTCTGCCTCAAGATCGTTGAATTTAACGCCAAGCGGCTTATCGGCAGCGTCGACGACCGTAGAAAGACTTGTCTGACCATCGTAGCGTTCGATCAATTCACCTGCGGGGTTGAAGCGCAACAGGCTCTTCATCACCGGGTTTGCTACCAGCAGATTTCCTTTGCTATCGACGCCGATCTCGCGTGAATCCGGCAGTCCCTCGATCTGAACCTGTGTGGCACCCTTGTCATCTACGCGAAATACGATTCCCTGGGTCGAATTGTAGAGATAAAGACCGCCGGTCGGAATCACAGCCATGTCTTTCATGTTGACGAATCTCTTCGGAGTGCTGCCGGGAAATACGAACGAAGCAAGGAGACTGCCATTGGCTGCAAAGTGCTTCGCCTTCTGATTGATCGAATCCATAACCCAGAACGACCCGTCTGCGAGCGGAGTATAAGAAGTCGGCGCACCTCCGACACGATGTTTATCGCTCTGCTGATCGCCGCCAACGTTGCTATCGTCTTTGCCGTAGGCAATGGCGCAGATATCCTGATGAACAACAGCCGCCGAGGCAAGACCGACTTCGTATTGCAGCCCGTTGATGAGAATGCCGGAGGGTTTTGCTGAAGCTGCACCAATAAATCCAAGGGAAATTATAATTAGAGAACTGATGATTTTATTTTTCATAATATTTTCCTTGTTCACTATTATTCTACGAGCTCGGGGAATTCAAGGCCTGGCACATCGCGAGGATTCACAAATTCGCCGCTTGAATCCATAATGCCCATATGCAGGTGAGCGCCGGTGGTCCATTCGCCGGTATTGTCAGACCGGGCAATATCCTGACCAATTGCGACTCTCTGACCTTCTTCAACCGAAACGCTTTCGAGATGGCAATAAAATGAGGTGTAACCGTTGTCATAGCGAACTTTCACGAATTTACCACCGCCGTCGCTCCAGCCAGATTCGGTTACAACGCCGTTTCCAAGAGCGTTCAGACGCGTTCCATTCGGAACCGGCAAGTCGATACCTTCATGATAACTGCTGCCGACGCTGATGTCACGCGGACCGAAATTGGAACTTACTGAATCCGGCATTGGTGAGCAGGGCTCAGCACCGAATGTGCCGTTGTCTACCGTTGCGCTTGAGCCAGGATCACCAGTTACCGCGGTAGCATATGGATCCATATCGGAGCCAACACCGCTTGGCGGTTCAATACCCTGGTGTGACGGAAAACCGGGAGCATTGACATAATAGGCGTGTACGAAAGCTTCTTTTCCCTCATGCAGAATTCTGAACCAGTCACCCTCTTTGCTGATGATCTGAATTTTCGAGAGGTTGTTTAGACCGCCGAGAATTTTACCCCAGGGGCCGGTACGAATGTTCAGATAGGTATCGACGTCGATGACGCCTTCCAGCTTCGTTCCACTGGCGTCAGCGCCTGCAGTTGCACTGGCAACGTCAGTGCTGTCAGAGCCAATAGCCACCCCGAACCCTTCCGTGCCATCGGGTTCAGCGTCCGGCTTGGCCGCATCCGTGGCCTCAGTGTTCCATTCTGATTCCGAATCCTGGGCCATTGCATGATGATCGCATAAAAACATGATTACAAAAACCGACAATAACAGCAGGCCGAAAGTCTGTATCTTCATTGAGGGCTTCTCCTTCATAGTATGATTTTTAAATGAATACGAAATTTTTCATTTTTTGTGACAATCGAAACCGAAAAATCTGACTTCATGTTGTTCATCCTTTCTCAAGTTTGTTAAAACCCTTTTTTCATGCGCTTACACAATTAATGTTTGCCAATAAAAGCTTCTGCCCCGTGTTCATCAAGTATTGGCGTGTCAAAAAAACCACCCTTGGCCTTGTCTTTGCTGATCCGAACTGTAAAATCATGCGTCAGGGTGATTTCCGGAACAGTTTTCAGTTCAATTTTAAGATGCAGGGCATTCAGATTCTGAGAATCGGTTGCAAACGCCAGAGTTTTAAAAATACCTTCCCGCTCACCCCTGAACGGAAAAAATACTGAACCATCACTTCGACCTCTGATTATACCACCTGCTTCGAAATTAACATCGTAAGTGATCTCCTCATCATTGAGGCGCTCAATAAAGAGAGAACTGTTCGATCCGACGACATCCTGAATCTTCCATTCTATGCAACCGGTCAGATCTTTTTCAAGCTGATCACACAACTTTGCAAACGAGCCCTGGTAAGCGATTTCAAGAGTCTGCTGTTCATGCATTCGCCTGGTTCTCCAGAAAAATGAAACAAAAAAAGCCACAATGAGACTGGCAACCATGACATAAAATAACAATTCAACGAGAGACATCCCAAGTTTATTATTGGAAGCCGGTTTCATAAGGTTGCTTTCAGAGTTTTGGAAAAACATAACCGCGCATCGTGACCTTTCGTTTTAATTGCCCATCCGGTGACCCCGGGAAACGGAATTCGGAATTTACATCGATCGTAAGCATCTGAGTATCTGTGCACTTATTGATTTCAATGCGGGTTTCGATATTGAGATTATTAACCACTTTAGCGCCGGAATATTTGTTCGAAACATTCAGAAAAGCCTGCCCCTGCATCGATGCAAGCTCGTTGTAATCTACCATGCGAAGTTCCCCGATGCATGAAGTCTGAAATGAATTCACGATGACTGCATCTCTGGCAACAAGCGAAACCCGACGCGTATGAATGAAGTGCTGCATCAGAGGCAGCAAAAATACGCCAAGAATGAACATCGCTATGGCAACCTCAACCATAGTGAAGCCAGTTTTCCTGATATTTTTCTCCTGCCTTGCCACAGCTTTTTTCAAAGTATAATTCCCTTGAAATATCTCACTCTTTTACCAGTTCCACGCGACGATTCTTAGCCTGCCCTTCTGGAGTCGAATTATCTGCAATCGGAACATTATCACTCATTCCAACGGAATTGAGAAGCCCTGGATCGATGCCGCGCTTTACCAGCCAGTCTCTGACTGCATTGGCACGATTCTGTGAAAGCACCGGGTTCAGAGAAGTATCACCAGAAGTGTCGCAATGGCCTTCAATCTTTATCCTGACACCGGGATTGTTCTTCATATACCCAAGAACAGCTTCCAGAGAAGGCAAAGAACTATCTGCAAGGTTGGCACTGTCAAAATCAAAGGTTACTCCGGCGACAACGACCCGGCCGGTTTCATCCAGAGCCTCCTGCAAGCTTTCAGGAGTGGTTACCGGGTTGGTGACGTCAGGGAAATCTACTACGAGCATGGGAACGACATCTTCCACCGGTTTGACAATAGCCGGTGCCGGAGAGGGAGGCTTTGGAGGAACGACGGTAGGAATATCGACAGAGTCGGGAAATGCATTCCCCATTTCTGGAGAAGCCGGAGATGGCATACTGCCATTGATCTCGAGGGCGCGGCCGGGCATCAGAGGAATTGACATCGCCTCGCTGCCGTAACCGACGGTAACTTTATAAGACTGCGCCTCACTGATTGTCAATGCCGGATTGGAAAACAAAAAAACGACAATCACCAGAAATAATGAAAATCGAATGTTTCTCATGGCTCCCCCCCCTCGATTCTAAAAATAAGAGGATTATCCTTCAGCTTTGGGTTCGGATTCGTAAACCTGAAAATTCTTTCCGCGCCTCTGAATTCGCGTTTAATGATATCTCCATGCAGCGAATAGGTGATAGAAGCGGGTTTGCCGTCAGGGTTTATCAGCAGACTAACACCATCAGGCAGAGGTTGAACGGCTCTGGCCATGGCCAGATCGTTACTGAGAGCTTCAGTAAAGTTCCCCAGGTCAAGATAATATTGCGATGCCTTTCCATCATTGTTGCTCTGATTAACATAACGGTCAAACAGTCGATAGATTACACCGGCAAGAAAAACAGTAATAAAAACAGAGAGAGAGATTTCGATGAGTGTAATGCCGGCTTTGCGACTTCGTTTCAGTCGATTACATTTTTCCGCCTTCAACGTAATACTCCTCTTCTTGTGATAGCTGGTAGCGATAGGCCGACTTCTTTTTCCATTTCCCCGGGTCAGAATATGGATCATGCGCCGGCACGAAAGTTATGGTCTTGGGATGATCCTTCATTCCTGCGGTGTCAATAGAGCAGGCAGCCAACCCACCTTTGATGTTAAAACCATTTGTCGCCCGAAATGTACCCATCAGGCAGATCAAATGAGCTTCAACAGGCTGACTCGTTTCAACGTAAATGTCTTTAAGCGACACGATAGTAAACGGATGTCTCGATTTTACGCCAGCTTTGATGTGAACACTGCCGCCGCAGATAAGGATACCGGGATTCGCGATATCAAGAGGTCTGGTAAGATCCAGGTCGGCTTTGCCTGTGTAGACGATACCGGGAATTCTAAGCTGAGCAGTGCGCTGGTCATAAAAGCCCTCTTCGAGCTCCTTGAATGAAGCGAATTCTGTCGTTATTTTCGCCTGAAATTCCTTACATCCCTTTATATCAACCAGATCTCCGGAATACATTACAGTATTTTCCATACGGAATTCACCATGGCCAGAACGCAGAGAGTCACTGTTGCCTACCCATGGCCGCAGATCTGGCAAACTTGCGCCGTCAATAGCACTTGGCGGTATCGAATACATAGTTGCATTAGGATTCAACATCTTTCCATTTTCCGGGCTGCTCATAATATAATCAAGAGCTTGAATAAAAGGCGCTCTCTCGATTATGGTCATGATCTTTGAATATGCTGCATAAGAAGGGCCTGGATTATTACGATCGATTTTCATCAAACGGGCAAAATCATTGATATTCGTGTCATCGACAGCATGCGGTCGATAAGTATTTTCGAAATCACCCTGACTCGAAAAACCTGGAATGATGACGTTCTGGTAAAGCCATTTGCCGTTGGGACCGGCATTCTGGAATTCAACATCGATGCCGCGCATTCTCATATACTGCATATCTACCGGGCCGAATACCAGTGTCGGCGAAAATTTTGTTCCGGTTCCAAAGAGTCTGATCAAAGACGATTTAGGTGGAGTGCCTGGAAACAGGTAGCGCAGATGCAGAACGTCACAAGGCTTTCTCTGAACATCGCCATCTTCGTTGCGCGATTCATAATCAGTTTTCATACCCTGAAATTTTTCGTAGAGGGCTAAGATCTTTTCCCCGGTAGAATGGTCTTTGATTGCTATAAAGTCTTCCTGGGCTTCCAGGTCAAGTCTTTGGATCATACCAACGCGAAGCAGCAACCGGTCATCAAATTCTGCGTAGTCACCACTGCCAGAAAGATTGATCAGCCATGGTTCAATGCTTGTCGAACTCATAAAAACCCAACCGGAACTCTGAACCAGTTTTGCCAAACCGCTTTTGTTAACCAGCGACAGATCAAATTCCTGATTGCTTGGTTTAACAACTTTGAAAGACAGGTTATTGCCTGATTCGTCAAACCCCTGATTATTCAAAATAATTGGCGCCCCATTATCAAAACCAAAACTTGCGGATTTGCGTTCGAGAACATTTATCTCCTGGTTTATCAACCGGTCGCGAATAAAAAAGGTGAATTTCGACAGAACCGGATGCACTATCATGACAACCTTGAAACCTTTTCGGATGCGGACCTTTCGACAGGCTTTGCCGATCGTCGCGATGGCAGTGAATTCTATCGTTCCCGACTTTTCAACCGGATCGACAGGAAAACCCTTCAGCGTCTCTGGAATCGGCAAGGGTGCGATGTCGTATATCCGCATCTTAACATCCAGCCTGCCGTTCAATTCATTTTCGACATATTTTTCAAGTTCTTCAGGGTGCAGGTCAAATTCACCACCATATATCGAATTGCCAAACAGAACGTCGCCAATTGGATCGCACTCGTAAGATCCACTGGCATATTTTGCCAAAGCCCATTCTGCACCGGCTTTTGCCATGGAAAGCGAACGAGCCGAATCGATGAAGTGAGTTGCCGTATGCGTCTGCCCACTGGAAAGAAAGCTCATGATGAAAAAGAAAAGGGTCAAAACAGCTACAGCTCCAAAAACCAGCGGCAATATGAAACCATTCCGTGAAAAGCGGCAACGACCCGGCTTTTTTGCCAGGCCCGCCGATTTTTCTACAGCTCTTCCTGTCATCTTACGTTTGTCCATAAACTAGAAAATTGCAGCCAATAATAAATGTCAGTTACCGCGAAAACCTTCTCTTCCGATATAGTCAGTTTCTCTGGAGCCGTCACCGCTTGTTGAATTAGAAGAAGAATTGCCCAGTTCAGTGTTCCAGCCTTCAGCTTCAAGCGATGATGAATCTATGCCATCATTATTGTTGCCTTGTCGTCCCTGCGAACCGTCGTTCTGATTTTCTAACGGGGTTTCTTTCCGCGGCTCATGCAGTTCAGGCTTGTCAAAAGTCCAGACATTGCTTGTGAGCACCACCTGTTTGCCTTTTTCAAGTTGAATCGTCGGCAATGAAGTATTATCCGGAATCAGATCAACTGCACCTTCAAGCAGAGTTATTCGTGCATCTGAAGGAGGATGAATGTCAAAAGCAATCTCCGTTCCACGTATGGCCAGAACCGCGCATGGAACGCGCACTTTCATTGCTCCGGCCAGATTCTTGAACCTGGCGTTGAATTTTCCGGTTTCTACGTTGAGCCCATCTTTCAGCACTTTCATCTGGGCAACCCCGGTCAAAAACACCTTTCCACCATTGTTATAGGCTATCTCGACAGCATCGGTACCTTCAGAAAATTTTACTTCTGTTTCACTGGTCAGCGACCGTTCGCCGTTCAGCTCAGAAACTTCAGCAGAACCGGACGACGCAAGCACGGTCACTTTTCCTTTTATGACCGCAAATGCCTGAATCTCTTCATTTGTCGAAGATCCTGGCTGACTATGCCTGAACAACCATATTCCCGCTGTGAATACCAAAAACAGCAGTATAACCAGCGCCCATTTTAGATTTAACCATGGAAGAGACGCTTCATTAGAACTCTTGCCGGGAATTGTGTCGCGAGAGTTTGCGAGAGCATTTTTCTGAAATTGTGCCATAAAATCTCCTGTTTCTGCCAAAGACAGCGGACGCAGATTGTCATCTTTTGCCAGGTCACGAAAATAACCCAGAGTTTTGCTGCATACCGTGCAGGTTCTTATATGATCAGCAAGAGAATCAGGAATTCTGGTTAAATCCGGCGGCGGATCTTTTTCAAGGAACTCATTCACTTTTTCGCAGAGATCCATTGGCCACCTCCTTCCTGATAGTCAAAACAGCCCTTGAAACTATCTTTCGCAAAGCTTCTTCAGATTTGCCTGTGATCCGGCTGATTTCGATATATGGAATCTGTTCAACATATCGCATAAAAACTATTTCCCTTTGGGAAACAGGCAGCCTGGCGAATGCTGGCAAGCCTTCCGGGCAAAAATCGCGTTCGCCGCCCGAATTCTTTTCATTGTCATCAAATGAGCCGGCAGCGGCTTTTTCTATATCCGGGCCGGCGCATTGAACCTGAGGGCCACGGCGTCTGAAGCGGTCAATAACCAGATTGCGGGCTATCGTCATTATCCATGGTCTGAATGAACCCTTCATTTTCGGGTCAAACTGCTGCCAGGCCTTCAGGAATACCTCCTGAGCTATATCTTTGGCGTCCTCATTTCCTCGAAGAAGAAAACTCACATATCTGATAACACCATTGAGATGAGTTTTTACCAGTAGAGAAAACTCGGTCAGATGTTCCCGGGAGGTCATTATGGAACCACCTTGCACCCAAAAATTCTGCTTTTATCTTCAAATAACGACATTTGATTATTATTAAACCCCGGATTTCACAGCCTCATGCAATGAATTCTTTTTTCGCTTATGTCAGCAAGCTACGAAAAAATGGCAATTTTTGTGACACAAAAATTCTTTTTGAGAACTCAACGGCCAGAATCCGACATTCTACCCCCATTTCATTTTTCACGTTTCCTGTTTCAGCACCCTGTATTTTTTTTGTAGTGCTATTCTTGATCTATTTTTCACAATTAGGATACCACCAGCCCGGCAGAAGTGCAAGATAAGCATTAAACCATGACGTTTTGCGGCAAGGCATCGAAAAAAGCAGTTGCTGATGATTGCAGAAAAACCGGCTGCAATTGCTAAAAATCTGTTCGTAAAGTTCCGACAAGGATTTTTATGAAAGACTCATCATCCGGTCTCAGAGTCACGTTCGAGCATTACCGCCGTGAAATCATCCGGTTGTGGCTTGCCGCTTAAATACGAAGGATGATGATCGAGAACGTCACTGCATGCATCAATCAATGCAAGTCGAGGCCGCGATTCAAGATAGTCCTGAAGAGCCTGAATCTTCATTTCGCTTTCAAGTGCTGTATCCAGCGATTCGTATAAGCCATCCGTATAAAACATCCATCGCTCACCCTGGTGAATTAGAACTGGTGTTCCCGGGGTGGGAGAATTCTTTTTCACACCCAATGGCGGTGCAATTACACATTTCTGCTGCGACCAGGTGCCATTAAGCTCTTTACGGAATGGGAAAACGTGGCCGCGATGATAAATCGCACAGCTGTGTTGCATGGTATCGATAAACACAAACTGGGCGGTAACCATCAATTTGCGATCCTGACTGTTCAATAAAGTATCGTTGATGGTGCTTACAAGACTCTCAATAGAAAAGTCCTTAGTTGCCCTCTGCAATACTGAAGTTTTTACGATCGTCATGCCGAGTGCGGCTGGAACGCCATGTCCCATTACGTCAGCAATTACAACAACCAGATACCGGTTTTCGATGGCGAAATAGTCGAAATAATCGCCGCCCAGCTGAGTTGCCGGCCTGGATCTTCCGAATACTCGGTATCCGTTCAATTCCAGAGGCTTCTGGGGCATAAAATTTGCCTGTATCTGACGGGCAAGCGAAACTTCACGCGCCATTTCATACAATCTTGAATTTTCAAGAGCTGTACAGGAAATGCCCAGAAGAGTTGTCCAGAAATATTCGCTTTGAGAAGACTTCTGCAGTGTTTCAGACTCATGAAGACAAATGGCTCCCCAGCATAAATTGCCTAAAAGCAACGGCAGATATGTAGAAAATAGCGATGAAGCCGGGGCTCTAACCGCTTTTTTTTCACGAAAAACAGTATGCAGAATTTCAGCAAACTCTGCATGATGTTCGAGTAAAAAATTTTCCCCACGATTGTCTGTCGATTGACCGATTGGCTGAAACAATCCTGTTTTGGCATCAAAATAAACGATGAGGCCGGTATCTGCACCATACAGTTCGCAGAATTTGTCAATAATTTCCTGCGACAGAATTGCTGTTTCAAGAATTTCCGGAAATCTGGCTCCGGCATTGTGCAAAACAACAAGTTCATTCACTTTCTGATCCAGCAGCAGATTTTGTTCTTCAAGGCTGATGTTTGCCAGCTTCAAATTGGCAATCATTTGTACGAATCTGACGACAATATAATGGCAAATCGCCATAATCAGCGGAACAGTCATCGGCAGAACCAGTTTATGCCATGCGAAAACAAAATAACAGAGCATTGCATAGCCGCTTAAAAAAAGAAAAAAAGCCGTTGTTGAAACAACGAACATCCCTTCCCAGCAGAGAAAAAGAAAGGTCAGAAGCGAAATTCCGGCAATAATGGCTATTTGACTTTTTATACCAGGAGAAGTGAGAAAATTCTGCGTCAGGAGATTTTCGAGCAGGCTGGCATGAACGGCCACGCCCGGCATCAGCCCGTAAGGGGTCAGTTTCAGATCTCCGAGGCCTATAGCCACGGCTCCGACCAGCACAATGGCATCACGAAAATCATCGACGGCAAACTTCCCTTCAACGACATCGGCAAAAGAGTGCGCTCTGAAAGGTGTCTTGTAATCCTTCCCTGGATAATTTACATAAACAGCTCTGCCTGTGCCGGCATGCCATGAATCTTTTTGTGGTTTCCAGGGCGGAAGATCGATTGCAGGAATTTTTCGCCCGGAAAAAGGCATGATTTTGTCTGACCCAGAAATCTGCTGACCCATTACTTCGTCGGCAATAGCGAGTGAGAAGTTGTTGATCCAGCGGTTTTCAAATTTGTGAACTATAAAAGCTTTTTGAATAACTCCGTCCGGGTTCAGATATTCCAGATCGACGTTAATATAGCCGAATCCGGCTGCAACACTGGCGAGATTTTTGAAAGGAAGCCGCGCCTCCTCGAGCAGAATCGAAACGGAGGCCGGGTTACTTAAAAGCTGAACTTCAGACAACACCAGAGGCAACAGAACATGGCCAAATTTTTGACAGCTGGCGACAAAAGCACGATCACCTTCCGGATCGCTTGTTGAGTTGTCTTCAAATACAACGTCAAAAGCTACGGCTTTGGCCCCGGCCGATGCAACCCGATCGATAAAGGATGCGTGCCATGACCTGGACAAAGGCCATGTGCCCAGCCGGGTCAAACATTCATCGGTGATCAAAACAAGAACGATATTTGTCCGGAGTTCCTTTTGCGGGCGTATGCGAAAGCGCCAGTTCAGGGTTTTTGCCTCTAGTCCATCAAAAGAGCCAGACAACAGAAAAAATACAAAAATTGCCAGAAAGAAACAGGCAATCAAAGCTTCTATAAACCTAATTTTGTTCATGTATTTGTTTCAGACGTCTCTTTATTTAAGCGATCAGCATTTATTGTAAGTCTGACACCAGAAAATCATTGATAACACGGCATCAAAAAAACAATCAGCCATCTCAAAGCATCTATCTGAAAAGTGCTGTGTGTTTCTGTCATTACCATTAGAACAGCTTCGGCACCCATGGTCTTCCATGATATGCTGCAAACTCATTGCCCCGCGAAATTTGTACAGTGCTGCCAATCTGTGTCATATAGATAACATTCGCATGCAGAAAAAGCAATATTACTCTACCAGCCTCTGGAAAAAAGAATCAGAATGTTTTATCATGAAAAACAGTGGGTTTCGCATAAATATTAAGGTTGATGGCGACTCTAGACTTATCAGGCTCAAAAGGCATAATGAATAATCTACTGGAAGAATTTACCAGAAGGGCCCAGATGCTTGTTTCTGAGCCGGGCATTCTCGAAAAGCGCCCGGCCTGGCCATCGGTCAAAGCCGGTGCCACCAGTCTGACACCTTTTGCAGAAAACGCCGTTAACGAGCTCAAGTCTGAGCATGGAGATTTTAGACACCCACTCCTTTCCTAAAACCCTCGCGTCCCAGGGAAGGGGCCAGCGCACCTTTTCAGCCCGTTCGCGTGCCTGTGGGCCGTTTCAGCTTTTCTGCTTTGCGCCAAAAACTGAAGTTTTTACCCGCCAGTGACTTAAAAAACACACCAGCCAGCCACACGGCACACCCACCGGGCATTTTTTCAAAAAATGCTAAAAAAATGCCGTTTTGGCGACTTTTTCCGCCAACGGGCTGTGTGTTGCTTGCCCGTCAACTACCAAACTCCCTCTGGGCTCACCACAGGGGAAAC
>SABV01000093.1 GCA_009928855.1 Erysipelotrichia bacterium
AAACGGCATACTGAAGCTGAAAACGAGCTTTATTGCCTCGCCCGTCGCAGTCTGGTGGCGGCCCGAAATATACCGGCCGGTACGGTTATAACTGAAGATATGCTGGCGGTTAAACGCCCCGGTTATGGTGTCGCGGTGCGGCACATGTATATAGTTGTCGGGCGTGTGGCCCGTCAAAATATAGAAGAAGACGATATTCTCACATGGGAAATGATATGAAATTAAGGCCATGGTGTCCGTCGGACTGCCGCCTTATTTATGATTGGAGAATGGACGCTTCTATACGTCGATGGTCGTTCAACCAGGCTGAGTTTGCTTATTCTGACCATGAACAGTGGTTTGCAAGGTTTTTGGCCGATAATAAGCGTCTTGGTTATATTCTTGAAGATTCACAGCAGGCGGTTGCGCAGATAAGATTTGATCCTGCCGAGATGCCTTTTTGTTACCGAGTTTCGGTAGCGGCAGCCCCGGGGCTTTCAAAAAAAGGTTATGGAAGCTTGATTTTGCAGCTCGCCTGCGCAAGTGAGCGGCTTAGAGGGTTGGCAAACCTTCTCGTTGCCGAGACCATGGTTGACAATTTCCCCTCTCAGAAGGTGTTTGCGAGGAATGGATTCTTTGCGGCGGGAAAAGCCTGCCGTGGCGTTCACAATCTGCTTTGCTGGGCGCTGCCTATGGCTTCTGATAATGATCCGGTTGCAGTGCAGCTGTTTGCAGAAAAAACCATTCAGGATGAATTGCAGAAAATACTCGTGCTGACCGGTCAGGGGTATCTTTCTGACGGGTCGTCACGGCTGAAATTCTTTTTTGATGCTGCAACATGCCCTCTGGAGTCGCCCGGCGAAGTTATTTTTCATTTTAATACATGTGCCGGGCAGTTATTACTCGATCTTGCCGTGGGATTCTCTAAAAAATTAACTCTGCCCCTGGTTTTTGATAACCCCCAAATGGCCGTTATTCAGATTTGTGCCGCTTTTAAAGGTCTTTCGGGCCAGGGGTTATGCTGATATCTTTCAGATTGGCTGCTTTACCCGGAGCGCTTAAGTTGATATATTGTTTTTCCCGATAATCACAAAAGGATTCCAGCTGATAATGAAAAACAATGTTTATGCAAAGAATATGAATCTTCTTCGTAAGCGTATGCCCATTCTGGCAAAAGCTCTTGAAGCAAGCTCAGGCTCAGATTGCGAATATATCGTCGAGCAGGCAAAAAACACTTCAATGACTCTTGCCATTAAAAACAATGGCAAACTTTACCAGGTTCATAGCAAGTATAACCCTCAGCGTGAGGCTGTTGGTCAGATTGAAAACACCAAACTGGTCAATCCAAAGCTGTTGCTGGTTTTTGGGCTTGGTTTTGGTTACCATGTGCGCGCTTGTCTCGAAACCCTTAAAGACAATATTTTTATGGTGGTTATTGAAAAGGACGTTGAAGCATTGCGTGCTGCCGTAGAAAATGTCGACATGACCGATCTGTTTATGGCTGATAAAATTCGTTGGGTGATCGGTGTGCCCGAAGATGACAGCTACGCAATCATGAACAGCCTGATTAAGCAATCCGGTATCGCTTTTCAGCTTTTTCTGAAAACCATACAGGTTTTTCACCATCCGGTAGTTGAAAAAATACACAGCGAGTATCATCGACTGATGCTTCGAGCATTCAGAGAGGCTGCACAGGCTATAATCTTCAACTATGGCAACTGCCCTGAAGATTCGATGATTGGCGTTGAAAATATTATGAAGAATCTGGCAACTATTATTAAAAACCCTGGCGTAAAAGACCTTTATGGGGCATTCAAGGGCGTGCCGGGCATTATCGTTTCTACTGGGCCTTCGCTCGATAAAAACGTGAGAGAGCTCAAGGATGCCGCGGGAAAATGCGTCATGATCTCTGCTGATTCTGCTCTTAAAATTCTGCTTAAGCATGGCATTGTGCCGCACGCTGCATCAAGTCTTGAGAGGGTTATGCCGGTTGCGAAAATGTTTCAGGAGCTGCCTGATGATTTTAAGCAACAGATCTGGCTGATGGCTTGTCCTGTTATTCGCAAAGAGGCCTACGACGCCTGGACTGGGCCAAGATGCATGGTTTACAGGGCCTTTGCGCATTTCGACTGGATAAACATGCCGAAGGGCACTTTGAACGTCGGGCCATCATGTTCTAATCTTGCCTTTAAAATTCTCGAAGCTTTGGGCTGCGACCCGATAATATTGGTGGGCCAGGATTGTGCATTTACAAGCGCAGAAAAAACTCATGCAGATGACGCGCCCAGTGTAACGAACCTCAAGCTCAAAGAGCGTGATCTTATAAAAGTTAAGGGCAATTATGAAGAGTTTGTTTATACAAACCATATCTATAACCTTTTCCGAAAAGGCTTTGTAACCGATCTGGCTCAATACAGCGGCACATGTATCAATGCCACTGAAGGTGGTGCCTACATTGAGGGAACAACATTGATGACTCTCAGAGAAGCACTGGACCGCTATTGCACTAAGCCAGTCGATACTCTTGAGAATTTTAAAAAACATCTGCATTATCCGACCGAAAGCGAAATCAAAAAAGAATGGCGCAACTTTCGTGAGACAATTCTAGAGACCCGCAAAGAAGTTGAGGGCGTTATAGATTATTGCGAGAAGGGCGAAAAGCTTGTTGCTGCCTTCGAAGAAAGGCTGGCAAAAGAATCTTTCGATCAAATCGAAGACTTTCTTGAGCGGTTTCCCGAAGCCGATTTAAACGAAGTGCACGCTGAAATGACGCGTGCCCGTGGCAAAATCATCACTTTTGGTAAATATTTCAATCTATACCTGATGCATATTGTTCAGATGATTATCGTTAAGTTCGAAATGGATTTTAACGAACTGCCGACTCTCTGCCAGGATCCAAAAAGATGCAAGCTACAGGCCATCAAGCTTATGAAGCGGTGGTTTCCGACGATCGGCGATGTTTGCAGACTTTCTTTGAATCTATTAAATAGCGCCTTTGATGACCTTGATAAAGAGTTTGGCTATCTTCTGAAATAACAAGTCCAGCGAAGCAGGCTTTTCAGTAAGCTTTTCTGACCAGAAGCTTTTGCTCGATCAATAGACTTATTATTGAATAGCACGTTTCGATTGGAACCTTGATAATCTCAGCAATATCAAGCAGATCTTTTTCGCCATCGCAATATGCAAGCAGGTTCATCATCGTCTTTACGTGTTCACCGACTGATGATTTTGTGCTCAAGGCGGGGTAGAGATTTCTTTTGCCCAGTTGCGGTTCGCATAACGTTGTGACCTGATAGCGGTAGTTTTGTTCAAGGGCAATAAGGCACTTTTTTAGCAGTTCGTAGGTGCCACCCAGGCCTTCAGGGCTGACTATCGAAAGATTGTCCAGAGATGTGTGATATTCAGGATACTGCCCGTATTTTGAGCGCATCACTGATACAACCGGCAGATCGACCATCGGAGCGCAGTATTGTCTTTCATCGCTGCCCCGTTCCAGAAATGAATAGTGAGTGAATTTTTGCGTATGGTGTTTTAAGACGTGTAAGGCGACTTTATCGGCTATTGTGTTTGCGCGCCTCGATGGCATAAACGAAAAATCACGGTTGTCTCCGGCGCAGGTTATGACAAAACCGGCTATGGTATGAGCCTTCATCTGCTCGATGTTGCGGCTCAAATAAGTGATCGAACCAATAGTTTCGGGAATATAAACTATGCGGTATGTGTGTCGTCGAGAAGGTTGCTTCAAAAGCCATTTTGCCAGAAATGTTGTAACTGCTGGCCCTGAACATTCGTTGTTTGCCATGGAAGGGTGACAAACGTATGTAGACAGCAGGATTTCTGATGCTTCTTCTCCCTTAATGATCAATTCTCCGTAGGTGAGAGAGCCAGGTTTAAGTTGACTGTCGATTACAACACGGTATTGCCCCTGTTTAAGCTGACTGCGCTGATTATGGGTTATGCAAAAACCCCAGCAGGGTTTGTAATAAGAGGTTATGTATGGTATCGCGTCTGGCTGTTCAGGCAGTGAGTATAAATGCTTGTTCAGCTCTTCCAGGCTCATTGAAGTATTGACGGGTGTCGAATAAGAGACAACGTGCAGATTGTTTTTTTTCCAGTCGATTATGCGTTGCCCGCTTGCGTCTATCACGCAGGCATCGTAAATGTTCCACTCATCTGGAATTTGCCAGTCAAAAACTTGAGTTCCCGAGGGGATTTCATGAATTTTTAAATCTGGAAGGTGGTGTTGAACTTCCTGTAATGTTTGTCTGACACCGTTTCCTGTAATACTTCTGGGAAACGGGTAAATTTTTTCGACAAAGTCATATATTTCTTTGTGCAGGGTACTGTCTTTTTCACCAAAGCTATGCATTTTTTCACCATTATTAAAAGTTATTTAACAAAAACAGCTCACGTGTCCTTAACGATCAAGTTTTCTCCAGGTTCTCAAAACACAATGGTCTGCCGTATTTTGCGTATAATTCTTCTATTTTTCGTCTCGAAGAATCTGTCAGAAAATACAACTCATCATTTTTCAGGTGTTCAAGCCAGTTATTTAAAAGCTGTCGTGAATTGAACCATAGCAAATTGCTGCTTCCAAAGGGTATTTGATGCAGAATTTCACTGTTGACAAGGTCAATTAACAGTCGGTCCCAGTCGTATACAACCGCGTTGTCAATCATGGGGCGAACACGGTATTGCAGCAAAATTTTTTGCTCTGTTTCATTATTATGAATGATGCCCGGAAATAACTTTATATAGCGATATCCAATTTTAAAACATTCTTCGACATAATGAATAAATGTGTTGGCGCTGAATGAAGCGCCTAAAAAAAGTATGGCGGCGTTATTTTTGGTCAATTCGCCGAATGTGGAAGCTTCGGAAAAAGGGTTTTCTACCGGTTTGAGAGAAAAATTGTGGTTGTTATAGACACAAAAATTGAAGACCGGTGTTAACGTTCTCGCGTCTGGATAAAGCTGACGAACATATTCATTGAATGTGCCCACCTGACATGGGTCGCTTGATGGATTGTATGAGTGCGTGCGACAGAAGTCGTAATTAAAAGTCGGAAACAAAAGGGTTTTGCCATCTGATGCTTTGACAAGTATCTGAAAAAGGTCTTTTAATTGCTGTTGTAATGGAATCCCGCGTTGGACAAATCTCATGCGAAACAGGTCGGTGTGCATGACGACAGCATTGCTGGCAATCATGGCAAATATTTTTTGTATTTTTTCGTGCAGCTGGTTTTGAGATCTAATTGGATCCATGTTTGCCTACAGGTTTATGATAAAAATTTGTTCAGGAAGATCGCAGCTTGCTTTTAGTTTTTTAAGTATTTCTTCTGAAAAAGATGAGGCGATCACAAGTGCGTCATTTTTTCGCATGGTTTTTATGACGTCTGAAGGAGCGTGTATGCTCAAGTTTTGCAGGTTTGCAAATGGCAGGCTTAAGCCTTTCCTTTCGGGATCACCGTCTATGACAACAATTTGCGTCTTTTGCAGAATGTTATTGTCGATATTGGATAAGGCAATGATAGACGTAGAGCCTGTTCCCCACCAAAAGACTTTTTTATTTAACGAAGAAAGAAGAAATGTTTTAAGGTCTTCATTTATCTGCTGATAGCGTTGAGCAGTTGTATTGGCCTGCTGCAACAGGTTTTTTAGTTCTTCAGGGTTTTTCATCGGCTCTGTTTCAACAGACTTTGTATTGTTTTGTTTTTGAAGGGTTACACGCAATACAGATCCTGTAGCTTCCATTTCAAGCACTACCAAGCCCATTACTCGTGCAAAATGAGACACAAAGATGGGGTTGAAAAACAGTAGATGCTGGTGATGAAATCCGCTGAAGTTGGGCACTTCAAAGATTATTTTGCCAGATGGTGACAGATTTTGCTTCATTACAGAGATAATATCTCTGGGAGAGTGAAAATGCTCCATTACATGCATTAGAAAAAATGTATCGACGGGCTGTTTAAAGGATGTTTCTGTTTTAAAAAACTCGTTGCGAATGAGCTTGTGATTTGTTGCTTGTAAATATTCTTTCGATGGTTCGATGCCTTCGATATTTTTATAGCCGGATGATACGAGAGCGTCGATTAAATAACCGTCAGACGAGCCAATTTCGACCAGATGATTTTCTTTTGATGTGTTGCGGTAAATGCATTGTAGCATTGCATCATATTTAGAGCAGCCGATTCCTTTGTGAGGCCGGACGTAGCGGTAATTTTTATATATATTTTGCAGAGTTTCTTCTGGCAATGGTTTTGAATTAAATCCCAGGCCACAATTAAGGCACAAAGAGGCTTCGAATGGAAAAATCTTTGCTTGCGCGACCTCGTCTTGAGAACAGGCGCTCAAAATTGTTGGCATCAGAAGGCTGAAAAATGCTTGAGTGTTTGGGCTTTCACAAAAGGGGCAGGCGGATACTGCCCCTGTCTTATTATTAAGAATTTTTGTGATCTGGCAACTTTTTTTCATTGTTTTCAAACTTTTACTTTCTTTAGTTTTCGACAAGAACAATGCTGGCCGGCAAAGGATAAGATGCCAGATTATTATATGTGAAAATGCCGCTGTCTGCATTTTCTACAAACCCTGAGCTCTCTTTCCAGAAACTCAGGCATACCTGATTTTTGGGTGTGGGTATGTATGTTGCCTCAATTTTTTCGCCGCCAAGTTGTTTTGCCTTGTTGATGATAAAGTGCAGCATGGCTTGTTCTATCTTCCTTCCAAGTATGCGGCAGCTCAATATAAAATCGATTATGCTAACGGTGCCTTTTTCGATTTCTAAGCTGGCAATTCCGGTTAATCCGGCGTCTCCGAATTTGTCGGTTACCCTGAATGTCCATAAATGATGATTTTTCTGCTCAGCCCAGATCGAAAGCTCTGTCTCAGTCATTCGTCTGGTAGAAAGGTTCATCTGATTTGTTTTGTTAAGAAGTTGAACGGTTCGTGAAAGATTGATACTGGTTAATTGCTCGGCAATTACGTGCGTTTCCAGCGAATGTAGCCACTCATCAAGCGATTGCCCGGCGGTATGTGCTGCCGTTCGTTCTTTTTCGGCAGTATATAGTTTTGTTCGTTGCATGTCTTCTTCGGTGATAGCAAAAGAATCAAAGCATCTCATTGATAACAGCGTTTTTGTGTATAGCAGACTGTCTTCTGGCCAATCAGGTACTTCTACTTCTGAAATAGCTTCTCTGACGCGTGAGCGTTCATTTGGACTGTCATCGATAAAAACTATTGATTGTAGGCCAATATTAAGTTCTGAAGCCAGTTCTAGTATGTTTTCAGCTTTGTCTTTCCAGTTTATTCGCCAGCCGACAAAATCGTTGAGCTGTAAAATCATTTCAGGGTGGCTGGAAATAGCATCGATAGCAATATTTTCGTCATTTTTGCTGACAATTGCCAGTAGTATCCCCCTGGTTTTAAGTGCTTTAAGTGCTTTTTGAAAATCTACAAAAGACTCGCCAACCGGGTCATGTCCTCCCAGGCGCAGGTTTTCTTTTCCTGTTTCTCCAATGATTCCGCCCCAGATGGTATTGTCGAGATCTAAAATTATGAGTTTGCGTGCCTGGCCCCTGATTGCTCGTATCGCTGATTTGATATCCCTGCCGGCTTCTCTGAAAACTTCATTGCCAAAGGCTATTTTTCCCATATACCACAGCTTTGGATTGTTAGCGTTTCGGGCGCCGGCAAGCTCCATCCACCTTTGGGCATTCAATATGTAAATATTGGTTGTGCTTTTAAGATTGTCTATAAGGCGCAGATTGGCACGCATCAAGATATTGCCGATGCCATGGTCATTTTTTAAGTCGATCACGCCGAGTCCACGATTGTGGGCAGGAACAGTCCAGGTTGGTACAAATAGCGCAGTAACTCTCTGTGCCGCCTCTGCTAATTTGTTGCAGAATGCGTCTATTTCATTAAAACAACTGTCTATGGAAGATTTCTCATAGATCAAAAAATGGTTGAATGAACTTGATATTTGATGCAGCTGAGTCCACACAATTAAAAACTCGGGGGAATCAAGCCAACAGGGCATTGAAAAATCTGCCAGAGTTTGCATTGTCTGCCCGAACAGTGAAGTGTTTGAGATTACCGCAGGGGATTCCTCGTCATTTTTGAGGTATTCCGAAAAATTATCAGCATTAAAATCTGAAATAATTAAAATTTTTGTTTTTGCATTGCGGCTCATTGGCTTGGTTTCATCTCAAGGAGTTTTGTTTTGCATAGTTCTGGTTATATGTTCAGATAATGTCTGGATATTTTTAAATGTATTATCTTGTTGCAGGGTGCTCAGATCACCTGAAATGGTGACTTCAACATTAAACTCGTTATAAATGCGTTCTTCCAGTATGACAACCAGATTTATCAGACCCAGTGAATCAAGCAATCCCTCGCTTCCGAAGAGCTTTGTTTCGGGTGATAGAGGTAATTGCTGATCGGGTGGCAACAGCTGATTCAGCTCTTTCAGGGATTCCAATATCAGTTCGGTTATTTTTGTTATATTGGCCATGTCGATATGTTTTTTTCTGTTGTATGTTCTCTGAAAAAGCTGTCAGCGTGATGAGTTGAGCTTGAGTGCTACTTTTATTTCTGTGCCTACGCCGGGCGTGCTTTTTATCGAAGCATCGTCTGTTATCATGCCTACCAGCGTCAGGCCGCGTCCCATTGAACTGTCGCCTGCCAGCGAACCATAATATTCTTCGAGCTCATGGCGTCGTGGTTGCATCAACTGTTCTTCAAGCTCTTCTAGCTTTTCAGGGGGGATGCCAATGCCGTTGTCTTTTGCCGAGATGGTTACAAAGTCGTCAAGAACTTCAATGCTGACGTCTATTTTGCTCGCCTTGGCCTTCATTGAATTGCTGACAAATTCATCTACGATGCCTCGAATATGATTGCGATATGAATACATTTTGCCTCCGCCGTATAACGGGTTATTCACTCTGCCTGTGTAGATGTAACCATCTTATGGTGCAGATAAATAGAGTTGCTGTCAGCCCGCCGGCGAAACCATTGTTGTAAAGGTTCATCCCGGCATGAAAGGCGCCGACGTGTAATACTACACTTAAATGTACAAACCCTGCCAATATGCCGGTTATAATCCCAAAGCCGCCGGCCAGGGGCGCCAGGGTTGTGCCAAAAAGCGCCGCTGTCAATATAACCGGATCAGCTGGTGATTTGGAAGTAAACCATGCCGCCAGAAATACCCCCGCCATTACAGGCCAGACATTTTTGGGGTTTTTGCCAAATGCGGCAAAACCAGCCATTGTTAAGACTCCGCCCAGGGTTGGACCGTTAAAATGCCCGCCAACAAGCCATATGTAGGCCATTCCGATCAGGCCTACGAGACCCATGTTAAACAGAGTGGCGTCAAGTCCATCGCGAAACACATAGTCTGTAACCAATGTGCCCGGCTGTTTCATGATTTTCAGCTGCGATGGTATTCCCTTTAAGCCGAGAAGCAACATTGATGCCAGATAAAGTGCGAAAACTGTGCCCAGTTCTGTTTGCGAACCAGTATACCAGTTTATTGCCATTTCTGTGTTATGGCCGGTCATTTTGAGCATTGAAGCTGCGAACATTCCTATGATTCCACAGGTAAACCCCGTGTTGTAAAGGCAAAAACCCTGATGATTGTGAAGAAGGTGCGAAGCCAGCCCTGGCAGAACGATGCCGCACATTAGACCAATGACGATACCTGAGAGGTAGCTCATGCCCAGACCAAAAGTCACCTGACTTACAATTGGGCCAAGTGCAGTGCCAAACAGGGCAACCAGAATGAATGATCTGAAATTTTCTTTGCGCAGCCACGCGCTGATTGCGACGCCAAAGGGAATTGGCCATATATTCAGGGGTGTTTTGCCAAACATTGCAAACCCGGCCAGGGTAAAGATGGCGGCGATGGTTGGCCCCGACAGGATGGTTCTTGTTTTATAGATGATAATAATCGCCATTAATCCAACTATTCCGGCGTTTATAAGAGCTGCAGAGACCCCTCCTACGGCAAAAAAATCGCTTATTAAAATTCCCGGAGAAGTCAAAATACGGTAATATTGCTCTGATAATGGAATTTTGCGGGGCCAGAGGAGACCTAAAAGAATGAGCGCTACCATGTAAAGGGTCATAACAAGAAAACGTTTGTTTTTTAAAATACTCAGGCCCGGTTTGACTGGTGGCGGCGGTTTCATGGGTCTTGTTGAGAACCTCTGATTAGATGCTTGCAAGCTCATTATATACATAGTAAATGAATAATTGTAAATATTCTATAAAAATGTCTCAGAGCTGCGGTAATTGGGAGCTTTATCACATGAGTTTCTGACAAAATCCCAATTAGATTTTGAAAAAAGCATTAATAAAAAATATTGTGATATAATGCGGCCATGAACGGGCGCAGGTATGTTAATTACACTTTGGGCGGTTCCGAATGGATACCGCGTTTCATCAATGCCCTCGATCAGCGGCTTTGCACTCAATGTTGTTCTTGCGTGCAGGTTTGCCCTGCCGGAGTGTTCGCGCGCACAGTCAAAGGAACTGTCGAGCCGGTAAATCGTAAAAACTGCATTGGTTGCGCCGTGTGCGAACGCATGTGTGCGTATAAGGCTATCAAGTGTCTGCCATTACCGCTTGAATCCTGATATATATATTGTTTTCAGAAAAGGAAGTTTGCGATGATTGAACTTAACGGAAAAAATCTGAATCTCGAAAAAGTCTGGCGTATTGCCAATGGTGAGCAGATCTGCGTCTCTACTGATGCAATGATAAGGGTTAAAGCGTCGAGAGCCATCGTTGACAAACTTGTCGAAGAAAATCGTGTCGTATATGGTATTACTACCGGTTTTGGTCATTTGTGTAACACTCGTATAGACCGCAGCGATCTGGAGCGTTTGCAGACCAATCTTATTCGAAGTCATGCCACCGGTGTTGGTGATCCGTTCCCGCGCGATGCGGTGCGCGCGATGATTGCGATTCGCATAAATTCTCTTCTGCATGGCGTGAGTGGTGTGCGCCCAGAATTGATAGACGCTCTGGTTGCACTTGTTAATAATGATGTTATTCCGTGGGTGCCACAGCAGGGCTCTGTTGGCTGTTCTGGCGATCTGGCACCTCTTTCTCATATTATGCTTGTGTTGATGGGCGAAGGAGAAGTTCTTGGCGGCGAATGTTGCCAAAGATTTCCCGCGTTGCCTGCTCTTGAAAAAGCCGGCCTTAAGCCGATACAATTGCATGCCAAAGAAGGGCTTGCGCTTATTAACGGCACTTCGGTCATGACAGGCGTTATTGCGCTGACCCTTTATCGTGCCCTGCATGTTTCAAAGTCAGCAGATATAATCGCGAGCATGACTGTTGAAATGGTTAAGGGCTCTACCAAACCATTTGATCCTGATTTTATCGCTCTCAGACCTTACCCTGGCATGGCACAGGTTGCCCGGAATGTGCTTTCCTGCATCAGCGGGTCAGAAGTAAGAGACAGTCATATCGGTTGCACCCGAGTACAGGATGCCTACAGTCTTCGTTGTATCCCGCAGGTGCATGGTGCCACAAGAGAAAACCTCAATCACCTTGTAGACCAGGTGACGATAGAGCTGAACGCTGTTACCGACAATCCTATAATTCTCAGCGAGGACAAGATAATTTCCGGGGGCCATTTTCATGGTGAACCAATGGCTTTTGCCGCAGATTTTCTCGGAATTGTCGTAGCAGAACTTGCTAATATAAGTGAACGGCGTATAGATCGCCTTCTTAACCCTCTTATCAACGAAACCAAGCCATTTCTGTCAGTCGATCCGGGTGTTAATTCAGGTTTGATGATTGTTCAATATACGGCTGCTTCTCTTGTTAGCGAAAACAAGATTCTCGCTCATCCTGCATCAGTAGATTCGATTCCGACCTCTGCCTACCAGGAAGACCATGTAAGCATGGGCACTATAGCAGCTCGCAAGAGCTCTAAAATTCTTGAACACACTGCCCAGGTGCTTGCGATCGAGTGGGTAAGCGCTGCTCAGTCTTATGAGTTTGTCAAACCTCTCAAACTGGGAAAAGGCAGC
>SABV01000486.1 GCA_009928855.1 Erysipelotrichia bacterium
CGATGCCTGACTTCGAATAATCTGGCGGGCCAGTTGCAGCATCTGGCTCTGCGAATAGGGTAATTCGGGCAGAATCGGCCGGCCGAAAAATTTTTTCAGGCAGGCAGGGTGAAACTGGTTTTCGCTGACCCCAAGTCTTTTGTAGCAATAAAGACAGCACTCACTCATCATCGACCTCTTCACCCGCAATTATGCTCACGGCACCGATGCAGTCACGGCAGGTCACCAACAGCAGACCCATACGGTCGCGCCGGTCGAGTTTCCAGGTTTTCTGTGCGACTTCGAGCAGCCAGCCCTCTGGAATCAAACCGTCAAAAAACGGGAACAGGACGTCGCTGCTATACACGTGGTCGCTCAATGGCAGGGTCAGGCTGACCGGTTCGGCCCCCGCTGTCTGCAGATAATCGGCGTGATAGCAGAAATTGTAGCCACTGTCGCTTTCGGTAAGCGTTCCGGCCGGCCGATCGTGAACCAGAACTTCAGCCCTTTTCATTCAGCAGCCTTTCGCGATCAACTGGCACCGCCCCGAGTTCGAGGCCAAACATGAACAATACCTGATTTACTTTGGCAACCTGAACCGTCGGCTTGCCCTGCTCTAGGTCACGAATGAACCGCAGGCCGACCCCGGCCTTCTGTGCCAGCTCATGCTGGGTAATGCCCAGTGCCTTACGGCGCTCTTTAACTATCGCGCTGATTCGATTGGTGCTCATGTTAAAATTATACCTTTTCAGGTATAATTTGTCTATCGTGTTTATTTTTATACCTTTTCGGGTATAAAAACCCTGTAAACAGCATAATTATACCCTTTCGGGATGATTGTGCTTCAGGCCATCGGAAATTGCTGCTGTTGGAAGAAAGAGTGGCTTTTCAGGGGCTGGTTGAGAAAGTCGGTCAACAGGTCTCAAAGACCATCTTTCGACTGGTTTGGGGGGAACGGGCTTTGCTGGTCTGTTAAAATCTGATGCTCGGCTTTGATGTTGTTTTTAAAATTTTCGGGCAGCTCGCTCCAGTCGAACAGATCGACACGGAACGGCAGATTGCTTTCTTCGAAAGCTTCCTTGAGGCTGAAGACCTGGAGTCTTTTTCCCGAGCCCGCAAAAACGACCAGATCGAGATCTGATTTTGCATTTGCAGTGCCACGCATGCGTGAACCATAAGCCCAGGCAACTGTGCCCGGCAGATGTATCTGCAGTAGATCCAGAACGGTTTTCTGCTGTTCGGGCGTCAGGCCGGGCAAAACGTTTACTGCCATGGTTCACTGCTGATAGTCTGATAGAGATCTACGGCGTTGCTGATAAAGCCACTCATGATTTCTAGTGCCGCTTTAGCTTTTTCTCCACTGTAATCGTGCGCCGTGCCGGTTCTGGCGTCTGCGTATTCAAGCCATTGCTCGACCGGCGCCGAAAAAAGATTGTTCTCGAAGGCCATTCTGAATACTGGCTTGGGGCTGTTCGGCACCTCGGGAATACCGAGTTCTTCGATCAGATAACGTTTGAGAGTTTTCCACATGCAGTCATAGCATATTTCAAAGCGTTGAATAACCGACTCGGCAACCGCTTCCTGAAGCAGTTTGGGCTGTGAGGAATCGAAGGTGCGGTAATTTTCAAACTGCAGCTGCAGATGCTTGAGAGACTTTTGAAACTTGTCGTATTCGATCATGTATCATTCTCCTGCGGCCCGATTGTTTCTGCTTTGTGGTCTGGCGTTTTTGAATTATATGCTTGGCAAATGGTTCAGGGCAAGAATAAATATCCGGTTCGGCCGGCGGCAGGTTGTTCGATCTGTTAAACTGACTGCTTCATTGACGGTTGGCGTTTTGTAAATCAGGATTTGCGTCGGCGGGGTTTGGGAGCAGAATAGTCGGCGGTGGCGGCTTTGACCGAAAGGTCTTTTAGGATTTCCAGGTTTTTTATGCTTTCTATCTGTGTCAGCGTTTTAATTGGCACATCGGTGAAACGGGCATTTAGAATAGTATTAATTACGATCAGCACCCCTTCTTCGCGGCCCTTTGCCATCCACTGTGCTGGCCATGATTTTACGGTTTCTGATAACATTGCATGCACCTCCTGCAAGTCGTGAAATTTGGGTATTGTCTGATCTTTGTATCGGTTTGGCAGAAGAATGCGTCCGAGCCATAGGGTGAATGCCCGTCTGAGACTATTTTGTTCAGGGGCTTTGAGCCATTCGTAGAAAAATCAAGAAGGTTGATCCAATCTTGTAAATTCTCAGTGAAATTGACCTAAAAAAGGGCCGTTTTTCTCAGTTTTCGTTACCATTTTGAGAATCCTCTGGTAACGGTCTGAGAATAATCACA
>SABV01000487.1 GCA_009928855.1 Erysipelotrichia bacterium
TCTGTAATCTGAGATATTTCGAATGGGTTTAAAGAAGAGAAAAGCTCTGTTTTATCCAGTTCCATAATGCCCTCATCAAAAGTTGGATTTTTTTTATGCCTTAAGAATTATATCTTTATTTTTTGTTGTAAGTCAATCAAACTTGATTTGAACATGAAACAAAATATGTGTTATTTTAGCGAGTAAATAATTGAATTTCAAGGAAAGCTTCCCGTGCAGGAAACCAATGACGCAGGCAGATTTTTGATCGTTTTGCTGGTGATAACATTTCTGACCGGTGCTATAGTGCTGGTTTTTAAATCTGATTATCGTATCAGAGACAACGTTCTTTCGAATCTTGAATATTACCCTCACATAAAACTGGACAAGGAAACAGACTGATTTTGTTGAATTTTATTCTACTTTCTTCGGCATTTATCGGCGGTATGGGTTTTGCAGTTCTCAGCGGTGCCACCACTGGTGGCTTGTTTTTGCTGCTGACCGCTGTTTTTTTTACCTGTGCGGCTATTCCTTTCTGGTTTCAGCACAGTGCCAGTATTTTATCTGGAGATTTCAGGGCCATACTCAAAGATGATGAGTCTCTGCCACCTCTCAGTCTTATTTTTTTATTGTTAACTCTCGCCATGTTCGGCTCTTTCAAATATGTTGCTGAGCTTCAAAATGACTATCGTGGCCATTTACAAACTATTTGCTCAAAGTATGATGAAAGCACTAACTGGCGGGTGCGCGGCAGGATTATCGAGGAGCCGAAGCTCAAGAACGGCTATCTTGAGGTTATTGTGCAGCCTGAGTCTATGCGTAAGATTGACAAAAAACGCACAAGAGTCGGCTCTTCTGAAGAATCAGGCAAAAGCCGTCGCGCGAAGCCTTCATATGAGACAATCGTAGAAGAATCAGAGCCAGAGATTGTTTCTGGCGGTCTTATTATGGTTCAGGTCATGGAGGATGTAGAGGCTTTTCGAGAAGTTTCTTTTAATCAAACCATAGACATCGAGGGGCAGCTGTCTGAAGCATCAGAACGGCGCAATCCCGGGTCTCTCGACTATCGTCAGCATTTGCGCAACCGGGGCATATTTCGATCAGTCAGAATCGAACCGCGTCGTGGTTCATTGATTGTAGTGGAACAGCAGGAGGGCGGGGCATGGTGGTACCGCTTTGCTCTGCACATCAAGAACGAAATACTCAAGGTTATCAAGCAGACTATGCCTTTTCCTGAGTCCAGTTTTCTTGGTGGGGTTCTGCTTGGTCTAAAAGGCGGATTACCTGCAAAAATATCTCAAGAATTCAGAATGACAGGCGTTTCGCATGTTCTTGCTGTTTCAGGTCTGCACGTAACTATTATCGCAGCCCTTCTTTATGGTATTTTTTCAATGTTGCGTGTGCCATTAAAAATATTTGCTCCAATGATTGTGTTTTCTCTTTTTACATTTGCATTGATTGTGGGTTGGCCAAGTTCTGCCGTGCGTGCAGCTCTTATGAACAGTCTGTTTGTTCTTGCACGCGCATATCTTGAAGATCGTGGCTTCAAAATGTCGGTGTTGTTTTCGCTGAGTGTGGCATGCGATTATATTCTGTTTATGAGCCCTCTGCAGCTCACAGAACCGAGTTTTGTGCTATCGGCGATGGCTATTTATGCGTTGGCAATGTTTTCTGATCCGTCACAGAAAATTCTCAAACGCATGCTTCGTGGCCCGGGGCTTTTGTTAGCCGGAATTGCTACTGCTTTTTTCTTTATGGCTATTATTGTCAAAAAGTCTCTGGTGCTGCACCCGTATTTCTTTCCGTTGACTTGTGTTTATTTTATTGCAAATATTCTGCTGGCAAATAAACTGTCTGATCGTTCTACTTTTCAAAGTTTTGCTTTTGAAATGTTACCGGGCTGGCTGCAAAGCTTTCTTTCGGCTCAGGTGGCGATTCTTGTGGCAATGATGGGCCCTCTTTCGGCATTTTACTTTGGCCAGTTTTCTCTGGCATCGCCGATTGCAAATCTTATAGCTATCCCTCTTATCGGCCTGATCGTTCAGCTGGGCCTTATTGCCGGCCTGATCGGAGCTTTTGTGCCCGTGGCAGGCATCTATATTGCTTTGCTTATAAATTCAGCCAACTGGCTTGCTGTAAAGTTTTTTCTTGGTATGGCGAGTTTTTTCGCTATTCTCATTCCGTTTCCGAGAATTTCGCAGCCGGGTTTTGCCGGGCTGCTGTTTTATTACCTGGTTTTGCATTTTGTTTATTTTCACCGGGAACTGTGGGCCTGGTTGTCGGCCCTCGCGTCGGCCGCAGTTGACCTGTATGAAGACCCTGATTATCACAG
>SABV01000488.1 GCA_009928855.1 Erysipelotrichia bacterium
CATTAAAAGCATCAACACCGACGACGCGCTGAAATTGCCGGGCGTTGTGGCTATATACACTTACAAAGATGTTCCGAGAGTACCGAGAACCACCGCAGGACAAGGCTGGCCCGAACCTTCTCCGTATGACACCTACCTTTTAGACAGCAAAGTCAGATTTGTTGGCGACAGAGTTGCAATAGTTGCGGCAGAAACAATTGAACAAGCCGAAGAAGCCTGCAAGAAAATCAAAGTTGAATACGAAGTGCTTGAAGCTGTCTTTGACCCCGAAAAAGCCATGGAAAAGGGCGCTCCGGTAATTCACGATGAAAAAGACGCTTATGTGCCGATTCCCATATTTTATGATAAATCACGCAACCACGCTTCGCACGTTGAAACAAAAGTAGGCGATGTAGAAAAAGGCTATAAACAAGCTGATGTTGTATTAGAAAAGAAATTTTACCCTCATTACGCTCAGCATTGCCCAATCGAACCTCATATCTGCATAGCATGGCTCGACGAAAACGATCGCCTTGTTTTGAGAACCTCCACTCAGGTTCCCTTCCACGCACGCAGAATTACAGCTCAAACTCTTCAGATTCCCATAAAAAAAATCAGAGTTATTAAACCCAGAGTCGGCGGAGCTTTTGGTGCGAAACAAGAAGTTCTTTTAGAAGATATTTGCGGTCTTGTTACCTTAAGAACCCGCAGACCTTGCAAACTGGCTCTCACAAGAAGCGAAGAATTCATGTCATCGCGAACAAGACACCCTATGGTTGTTAAAATCAAAATGGGCGCAAAAAAAGACGGAACTATTACAGCCCTCTCAATGCGCATCATAAGCAATACAGGTGCCTACGGTTCTCATGCTTTGACCGTATTAAGCAACTGTGGTTCTAAAGTTCTTCCTCTTTACAGAACTGACAACATAGAGTTTGTGGGCGATACCGTATATACCAATCTTCCCGTTGGCGGAGCTTATCGCGGATACGGCGCAACCCAGGCTTGTTTCGGCACCGAAAGCTTAATGGACGACATGGCCGAAGCCATTGGCATGGACCCCATCAAATTCAGACAGATGAATCACATCGTAGAAGGCGAATCTTCACCAATCTTTAAAGCATTGGGCGAAGGACGCGAAGGTGTCGATATGGCAATCGGTTCATGCGGTTTGGCAGAATGCATAACCAAGGGCATGAAAATAATTGATTGGCAAAAGAAATACGGCAAAAAAGGCACCGGCACCAAACGCCGTGGTCTTGGCATGTGCTGCTTAATGCAAGGAAGCTCTATTCCCGAAATTGATATGGGCTCTGTTTTCATTAAAATGAATGAAGACGGATCATTCAACATGCTATTAGGCGCAACCGACTTAGGCACAGGGTCTGACACAGTTATGGCACAAATTGCGGCTGAAACACTCGGTTGCAAACACACTGACATGATTGTTTACAGTTCAGACACAGACATGACCCCCTTTGACGTAGGCGCTTATGCATCTTCTACAACCTATCTGACAGGCGGAGCCGTAATTACTACCGCCAAAAAAGTACGCGACCAGATTATTTCGGTTGCTGCTCTCAAGATGGGTGAAAAAATCGAAGATATAACCATAGCAGACGGTATTTGCTACGGAAAAGGCAAAAAGAACAAAGTATCATTCAGCGATGTTTCAAAATATTCGCTCTATGAAAACAAACAGTTCCAAATCGGCGCAATCGGCAGCCACATCAGCCACGCTTCTCCCCCGCCCTTTGCGGCTCATTTCGCAGAAGTTGAAGTTGACACCGAAACAGGCGAAGTTAAGCTGTTGAGTTATGTAGCGGGAGTTGACTGCGGTACAGCAATTAACCCTCAATTGGCTGACGGCCAAACTCAGGGCGCTTGTATGAACGGCATTAGCTTTGCGCTTACCGAAGAATACATATTTGATAACGGTAAAATGCTGAACTCAACTTTTGGCAACTACAAAATTTGGGGAACCAAAGATATGCCCAATCTCCAAACCTTCTTGGTTGACACTTATGAAAACACCGGCCCCTACGGCGCGAAGAGTGTTAGTGAAATAAGCATAAACGGCGCTCTTCCTGCCATTGGCAACGCGATCAAAAACGCTGTCGGAGTTCGCTTAACCCACCCTCCCTTCACTGCCGAAAAGGTTTTGAAAGCAATGAAAGAACTGAAATCTGCCAAAGTTGAAGCTCCAAAGGCAACAGCCAAAAAAGGCAAAAAGAAATAAGTAACTGATATAAACCGCCTCAAATCAAATTTTGAGGCGGTTTCTTATTTCAAGTTAGCTCCAAAACATTATTGGCAAGCTTTTCAA
>SABV01000489.1 GCA_009928855.1 Erysipelotrichia bacterium
CCTTGAAAAAGAACAGTCTGATTCGACCGTCGGCAAGTCTTACTGCGTCAGGGTCGACAGCGTTGCCGTCAAACTGGCCGTGGAGATTTTAGCCTCTCTCTCACTTTCTAAAACCCTCATGTCCCAGGGAAGGGGCCAGCGTATCTTTTCAGTCCGTTCGCGTCCCCCAGGGCTGTTTCAGCCTTTCTGCCATGCGCCCAAAACCGGCATATTTTACCCGCCATTGACTTAAAAAACACACCAACCAGCCCCACAGCACGCCCATGAGCCCATTTTTTAAAACCAGTTATAAAAATGCCGTTTTGCCGACTTTTTCCGCCAACGGGCTGTAGACAACTTACCCGTCAACCACTACCCGCCCTCCGGTCTCTTTCCGGCACTTTCCGCAGCACCAGCACTGATTCTTGTCTCCAAACTTCTCAGCAGCACAAAGCCCCTCAAGCACAAAAAGGGGGCAACGCCCCCTCTGGGCTCACCACAGGGGAAACTTTGCAACTACCCTGCCCGGCAACTCTTTTCCCTGCTGCGCGCCCGTCGAAGTTTTTTGATACCGCCCGGATCGACAAAGTAAAGGCCTCCACCCCAACCGGCTGCGCCGGCCGGTTCCCCGCCTTGGCTTTGCCGAACCGGGCCGGTCTGGCCGGGGCATCGACGGGCGGCTCCGCAGGGGACTAGCGCCACGGATGGCGCTGTTAGAGCTGCGCCATGGATGGCAAGCAGCCGAAAAAGAAGTTCAACGGAAAAGGCTGTTCGCCGATCGGCGAACGGCTGAGGTTTGACAACAGAGATAAACTCATATACCATGCAAAATCTTGAGGCATTAAACACATTTAACGGAAGATATAAATGAGATTCAATACGGTTTTCTTAGCAACTTCCATGGCAATAAGCTTTTGTGTGCCAGCATTTTCATGGCAACCACAAACTACTAAAACAAAAGAAATGAGTCAGACCAGCCATAAAAACGACTCTAGAATGCAAAACCCCTGTGGGCCCGGCCAGCTAATTCATGACTACGGCGACTATATGCAACAGCAGCAACAAAAGCCCAAGCCAGCAAGCGGCACACACACCGCTCCTGGCACAGCAACTCCTACGCAGACTGTTCCAAAACCAGCGAAGCCAACAGTTGTTGCATCACCAAAACCTGTTAATCAAAGCGGTAGCTCCAGCTATTCTGGAAACCATATTGGCTCAACTCAGAATGGCACCGTTAAATTACCGAACGGAACAACTGTTTACAAAAGTACAAAGCCAGCCAAAGATCTTAAGTAAATTGCAGAGCCCGAAGCTATCAACCCCACACGATACATGGGGCATTTCAAACTTCAAAAAATTACCGCGGACGAAAGCAATTGTCCGCGTTTTTTCATTCCTTGTAACAGTGCTTGTCATCTCGTATCTGTCCATGGTTTTCAATTGCAAAAATTTTGCTTTGGACATCTTAACGAAGGTGGATTGTTTAATAGCTTTTATACTCCTCTACTCAGAAGGAGTTAATGTTAAACAGTGGCTGATAGATAGATTTACTTGGCCTAAAAGTAAAAAACCTATTCTTGTCGGGCTGTTTTTAGTAACCATGCCTGTAGTTTTTGCCGCTATTGGTCATCGCTTACTTGTCGGGCAATTTCCTGTTATTGAGCAAATGCCTTTTTCCGGGCATGTTTTTGGTTATTTTTTGATGAATTTATTTCTTGTGGTTTTTGAAGATATCAGCTGGCGAGCATTTTTGTTACCCAGAGTCATATTTTTGCAGCCTCGTTTCACTTCAATTGTCACCATCGGCTTTTTGTGGGGGGCGTGGCATATTCCGTTTCATTTGAACCTGAATTTGATTGCGCCAGATCAGATGATGACTCAAATCCTTTACTACACGTGCGTCTTTTTAATTTATTACGTTGTTTGGGCCCTTTCAGAAGGGAGCATAATCCCATTGATTATTACTCACGCCTTTTACAATACTCTTGGTCATTTCACTGTTGAAAACATTCTTTTTCTGGAAGGCTACTCTGATGGTTGGAGTTTTTATTATTTTCAAACAATTGCACTGGGCATCTTTGCTTGTGTAGCAGCAATGTATCTGAAACATTCAAAAAAGAATTTTCATTTAGATTAGCCAGGTTCCCTTCAAATTTAATGACGTAAGATTATTGCAAATGACATCAGATTACATATATTCTGAATAGAATCAGATCGTGGGTGGAATGGTCAAGTAAAAATGGACATTTTTTCAAGCGGCCATTCTCGCTTTGTTGACTGAGGCGAATTCTATCGGTGCTTTATAAGCAAGGTAGGAATG
>SABV01000094.1 GCA_009928855.1 Erysipelotrichia bacterium
CAAAAATCACAGGAAGCCCTGCAAAAGGCTCAGAACATCGCCATTGAACATGGGCATCAGGAAATCGGCTCAGAACATCTGCTGGCAGCACTGGTGGCACAAGAATCCGACATGATTCCCAGATTGCTCAACAACATAAACATACCCCTATCGACCATGCGCGACAGGGTTGAACTGGCAATTGCGCGACTACCGAGAGTGTCAGGCCCAGGAATGAGCCCAGACAAATTCTATCTCAATCGCGAATTGTCGCAGTTACTCGTAAAAGCAGAAGAGGAAATGAAAATCCTCAAAGACGAATATATGTCTGTCGAGCATCTGGTCATGGCAATGATCGACAGCGGCGCCGGCACCAGCGTCGGCCGTATTTTTGCAGATCTCAACATAAGTCGTGACCAGTTTTTGCAGGCACTGATATCAGTGCGCGGCAATCAGCGAATTACTTCTGCAAACCCCGAGCAAACATACGAAGCACTTGAAAAATACGGCAGAGATCTCGTCGCCATGGCTAAAAACGGCAAACTCGACCCGGTAATCGGTCGTGACAGCGAAATACGACGTGTTGTTCGCATTCTTTCGCGAAAAACTAAAAATAACCCGGTATTGATAGGCGAACCCGGCGTTGGTAAAACCGCTATTGCTGAGGGTCTCGCGCAAAGGATTCTTCAGGGCGATGTTCCTGAAAGTCTTCGCGACAAAACGATCTTCGCGCTTGACATGGGCGCATTGATCGCAGGCGCAAAGTTCAGGGGTGAATTTGAAGAAAGGCTCAAAGCTGTTCTGGCAGAAATAAAAAGCAGTAACGGGCAGATCATTCTCTTTATCGATGAATTGCATACCATCGTCGGTGCCGGCAAAACAGAAGGTTCAATGGATGCCGGAAACATGCTCAAGCCGATGCTGGCCCGTGGCGAACTTCACTGCATCGGCGCCACCACCCTTGACGAATACCGCAGATACATCGAAAAAGATGCGGCACTCGAACGACGCTTTCAACCTGTTCTCGTTGAACAACCCGACGTCACCGACACAATTTCGATTTTGCGCGGGCTCAAAGAACGTTTTGAAGTGTTCCATGGCGTCAAAATACATGATCGCTCACTGGTCGCTGCCGCAACTCTGTCGCAGCGATATATAACCGACAGATTCCTGCCCGACAAAGCTATAGACCTCGTCGATGAAGCATGCGCCATGATTCGCACAGACATAGAATCAATGCCCGCCGAACTTGACGAAGTTACCAGGCGCATAATGCAGCTCGAAATTGAAGAAGCCGCTCTGATAAAAGAAAAAGATGAGCAGAGTATGCTTCGCCTCGAAACTTTGCGCAAAGAACTGGCTAACCTCAAACATCGCGGAGACTCAATGAAAGCCCAGTGGGAAAGCGAGCGGGGAGTTATCAAACGCGTACAGGGGCAACGTGAACTGATAGAAAAACTACACCAGGAAACAGGCGAAGCAGAACGCGCCTATGATCTGAACAAAGCCGCAGAGCTTAAACACGGGCGACTTCCAGACGCTATAAAACAATTAAAAGCACTCGAAGAAGAACTCAAAGAAAAACAGAACACCGGCAAACTCGTTCGCGAAGAAGTCACAGAAGAAGAAATCGCTGACATCATAAGCCGCTGGACCGGAATTCCTGTAACACGCCTCATGGAGGGCGAAAAAGAAAAACTGCTGCATCTTGACGAGCATCTGCATAAACGGGTAATTGGCCAGGAAGAAGCTGTAAATATGGTAACAGATGCAGTAATACGCTCTCGGGCAGGAATCAAAGACCCCAAGCGGCCGATCGGTTCATTCATCTTTTTAGGCCCGACCGGAGTCGGCAAGACTGAACTGGCGAAAGCTCTTGCCCAATCGCTTTTTGACAGCGAAGAAAATATGGTTCGTATCGACATGAGTGAATACATGGAAAAGCACTCAGTCTCACGACTGATTGGGGCTCCTCCAGGCTATATCGGGCACGACGATGGCGGTCAGCTCACAGAAGCCGTGCGCCGAAAGCCATATTCAGTAGTACTTTTTGACGAAATAGAAAAAGCTCATTCAGACGTGTTCAACGTGCTTCTGCAGATACTCGACGACGGCAGACTAACCGACTCCAAGGGCAGAACCGTTGATTTTCGCAATGTTGTCGTAATCATGACCAGCAACCTTGGCGCACAAACCCTGATTGGCGAAATAGGCGACGGCGGCAATATTTCCACTGATACGCGCGAAAAAGTCATGAATGAAGTTAAACGCTTTTTTAAACCTGAATTCTTTAACCGTGTCGACGATATAATTCTGTTTGCGCCCCTCAAACGCGGTGAATTGAACCAGATAATTGATCTGCAGATCGCCGCGATCCAGAAAAGACTCATCGACAGACGTGTAACCCTGGAAGTTGGTGCTGAAGCGAGAGAATGGCTTATAGACCGTGGTTATAGCCCGATTTACGGAGCAAGGCCGTTAAAACGGCTTTTGCAGAAAGAGGTCGAAACGCTGCTGGCCAGAGCAATAATTACTGGCAAAATCAAAGATGGGGGTTCAGTTGCAATCATTATCGAAAATGACCGACCAGCGCTGGTATCGCGATAAAAATTCGAATCAGGAGGGCCGGAAACATGAGTGCATTCGTGGCGACCTGGAAGCGTAAAATTGCCTTAACCATTACTATCACCATCATGATGGCAGCAGGAGGGCTTCTTGTCGATCCTGCCTATTTTAACAACCCGCTCGGCGAGGGTGAACTTGGCGTAACTGCAGAAGAAGGTTACGCCATGCCTGCTACAAGCGAGATTTCTGTTGTAGCCGATGGAATAGATCCGATTCAAATAGATCTTAAATCAGAACTTGGGGATTTTGCCGGAGAAGTTGAACTGGTAACCTCGCAAGGCCAGCTTCTTTTAAATCAACGTTTTGCCCTGCGGAAATATCCATCAGGCTTTCTGCCAAATCCGGCCAAATGGCAAAGTTTTTACGCTAATGCTGCCGGCAAAGGAATTTATCTGCTACGCATGACCCAGGAAAAACCCGGAAAAGCAAAAGTGTTTTTCTATCAAGGGCCCTTTATCATGAGAATGGTATCACTGCCATTCATAGCAGCCTTCATAGTTTTGATAGTAAACCTGACCCTCTGCCACAAAGCCGCACCAGACAAAATAAAAGTCGAAAGCTGAAATTTCCGCCAAATTTTATTCCGTACCTTCCTTTATCCATACTCTGCCTGTATAATGATTGTGTTAAGCTCACAGGTGGAGGCTGATTTATGAAAAAACTGTTTTCATTGATATTTGTATGTGCTTTGCTTTTTGTGGCTGGCAACGTACAAGTATCTGCCGATTCCCGCTCTGACTATGAGAGTTATGTATCTTCGTATAAGGCATATCGCAATGCAGTCAGCGAAAAAGGCCCTGTCGGAGAAATACTTGAATTGCACAAAGCCTATCAGGCTGCGAAAGCCACATATGAAGGCTCTCTAAATCGTGCAAACAGCAGCGAGACTGTTTCGAGTGAAACAACCTCGACTTCTTCATCGGCCTCAAGCGGCGATAAAACCGAAAACTATCTTACCGGCAGCGAAGGCACGATAGCTAGTTCCACTGCAGAACAGTTGCCAGTAGGCCTAAAAAGAATTCTGAGCCAGCTCTGGTCTGAAAATGGCCGTAAAAATCCGGATCAGGCCATGAAGTTGCTGGCTTCATTTGCCGAATCCAGCGCAAATGCAAAATTTGCAGATATTGCCCGTTATGAGCTTGCCAAAGCCTACGAATTGCTGAAAGACGATGTAAAATCAGCCACCACAATTCTTTCACAGATCGGGCGCAATAATCCGAATTCAAAGATGGCTCTGCTGGCTAAAGAGCGCATGAATTATCTTGCAGCCGGCCAAAAGCATCTGCAGTGGAAAAACGCTCTCAATGGCACCTACGGGGTATCCCAGGAAAGCTATCAGAAATATCGCAACACTTCATGGCTGGCTTTTCCGGTAAAGGTCACCAGGTGGTTTGGTTATGCCGGCAAATTGCTCAATTTTAATAACACCCAAAGTGATTTTGAAAAATTTCAGGTCTGGTATGAAGAAATGGGCTCTAAATTTGCCCCTGCCGTTGACATAACTTTTGACAAATTCAAGGTGGCGAACGGTACCAGCAGTGAAACCAGCGACGTCAGTCTTTGTTACAGCAACTCAAAAGCATGGTATTCACGCTGGAAAACCATGAACGATGCCCGGCAATCTATCGACATCCAGTATTTCATTATGGACAAAGATATTTTTGGCTATTCGATGCTGGGTGTTCTGCTTAAAAAGGCAAAAGAAGGGCTAAAAATACGCCTGCTTCTCGACGCACGCGGCACTAAGAAACTAACCCGCAAACTTCTCGGGCAAGATCTGCTTCAGGAGCTCACAGAATATCCTAATGTCGAAGTGAAGGTTTTTAACCCTGTTCACACCAATCTTTTGACCGTTTTTACAGATCCACGCAAGCTGTTTGCTTCAAATCACGACAAAATAATCGTTGTTGACGGCGAAATTTCGATTGTTGGCGGGCGCAACGTATCAATGGACTATTTTCTCGAACCGGAAGACCATGCGGGCGCATACCGTGACTGTGACGTAGTTGTAAAAAGCGCTGAAATAGCTCAACAGCTTGATTACGCCTTCGATGAAGAATTTTCTAAAATTAAAACATACAACATCAGCAAAGAATTATGGGGCAATATCGACATAATGAGCGATCAGCTCAACGCAGCCTACGATACGATGTATAGCCATCTGTTAAATGAACGCCTTAATATTCGGGATGATGCCAACGCAAAATATCGCAAAGCCGCCGGCGAATTTCTGCAAGAAATCTCTGCCTACAACCATCTTCGTGAGTTCTCTGGCTTTGACCCATTTGCCAGCTCAGTAGAAGCCCCCGCCAAAATTGTCGATAAACATTCTCTCGGCGGGCCAAGAAACGACATCACCGACGAGATGATCAAATACATAGACGGATGCAAACGCGAAGTATTGCTGCAAAACCCCTATGTAGTTCTGACAGATCGAATGTTTAATGCTCTTAAGCGAGCCGGCAAGCGCGGAGTGCCGATTATCATGCACACCAACAGCCCGGCCTCAACAGACAGCCTTGCTACGCAGGCAATGTTCTACGCAGACTGGAAACGTATTTTTAAAGAAATCCCCAACATTCGAATCTACGTCTACAAAGGCTCAAACAAGCTTCACGCCAAAAACTGGGTATTCGACCAAAAAATCGGCGTGGTTGGCACCTACAACCTTGACTACCTGAGTGAACAGGTTAACTCTGAAGTTGTCATCGCGGTAAAATCAGACGAATTCGCCAAAGAACTTCGTGACGGCATTCTCTCTGACGTAAACAAATCAGAACAGTACCAGTTCAAGTTTAACGACAAGGGCGAGGTTGAATCAACATTTGGCCCTGACGATCTTCAAGGCAAAAATTTCTGGCTGCTCAAAACTCTCTCTAAATTTACAATTTTCAAAAAATTGATTTAACCCCTCAAATAAAAAAACCGGACTGCTCAGGCAGATCCGGTTTTTTTTATTCAAAGTTCTTTGCCAATATCAGTGCGATATTTCACTTTATCGAGTTCGAGGCGGGCAATATCTTCATAACATTTGGTTCTAGCTTCGTTGAGAGTTTCACCAACCGCCGTTACACTTATAAGACGGCCGCTTTTGAAGCGGTAATCATCTGAATCGTCAGATCTTCGGCAGTTCGAAAAGAAAACATGCGAGTTGACTACCTGATCAGTGCCACGAACAACAGGGTCAGCAGTTTCATTTTCGGGGTATCCCTGCCTGGCAATGACGACAGACACGGCAGAATGTCTTCCAAAGGCGACTTCAGAACCAACAGAAGTAAGACAACCCATGGCGCAATCTTTTAAAAGCCCCGCCAGATCGCCTCTGAAACGGGTTAAGATACTCTGGGTCTCCGGGTCTCCGAGTCTGGCATTGAATTCAAGAACTTTCGGGCCTGATGGAGTCAGCATAAGCTGAATAGAGAGAAATCCACGATAAAGGAGGTTGTCCTGCTGCATTCCGTCGACCACCGGCTGAACAATCGTGTCGATAATTTGTCGGTCAAGTTCAGGCGTTAAATCGGGAGATGGGCTGACTGCGCCCATTCCACCGGTAGTCGGGCCGGTTTCGCCATCATCAGCTCTTTTATAATCGCGACAAGAGCTGAAAGAAACCCACTGGTGACCATCGGTCAGAATTGTATACGAGCACTCGATCCCTTCGAGTTTTTCCTGAAGAATGAGCGGCGGGCCATGCAGATTCAGAAATTTTGTAGCAGCATGCCGAGCCTGTTCGTAAGTATCAGCAACCGCAACGCCGGTACCATGCGAGAATCCATCGCATTTCACCACGCGAATTGCAGGGTGGGCAGAAAAAGCCTTTTCGACTTCATCAGCATTGACTGCAATAAAAGTCTGCGGCGAAGGAATATTATGCCGGGCCATGAATTTTGAAGCAAAAGCTTTGCTGGTTTCTATTCTACCGGCATCTTCAGCCGGGCCGATAACCGGAATACCTGCCAGAACCAGCGCGTCAACCGTCCCGTCTTCAACAAATCTCGACGAACCGATAACTGCCAGAGCTATTTTATCCCTGCAATATCTCACAAGTTCTGCATTATCTTTAAAGGGAATCCGCTTGCAGATTGCGATACCCGACATGCCCACATTTCCGGGGCAAGCGATAATTTTATGCACCGACGGAGACTTGGCGAGAGCACACACCATGGAATGCTCTCTGGCACCAGAACCCAAAACAAGAATATTCACAGGCACCTCAATAGCAGGCAAATTAGTTTGGGGGGCATATTACTATGTAGTTGCCCTCGCGTCAAGAAGCTGAATTGCTGAGCTTTAAAACCATTGTCATAAACAGCAGGGCAGAAAGCAACTAACGCCGCTTTCTGCCCTGCCTTTTATGCCAGAATAATTATTCGACCGCTTTTACAGCCTTTTTAAGTCTTGCATATTCATCAGAATATTGCTTGAGTTCAGTGAACACCTTTTTTGCGCCGTTCTGGTCATTTGCTTCAACCATGCGGTTATATTCAAGATATGTGTCGTAATATTTCTTTTCGACAGCGGCGAGCTGCGACGACAAATCGCCACTGACGGTTATAGATGAAGCACCGGCCGCAACGTTACTGCCCACAACAGAGATACCGTTGTCGCTTCCAGAACCCGCAATTGCACCGATAGAGACAGGAGATCCATCGTTAGAGAAAGAAGAGGTGGAACTGCTCGCGTTTCTCGCAAGCGTTACTTTACCGCCCTTTGCAAACGAAGTTATCCATTTGGCAACTTTGCTGCCAAGAAATCCGCCCACAATACCACCGATGATAGGCCCAATAACCGGAATTGGCGCGCCAAGGGCCATACCTATGGTAGAACCGATCGATGAACCAACCAGGTCAGCTTTATCGATTTGTTTAAAAGCCTTGGCCACAGAGAATTCGCCATTTTTAAGACCGCTGACAAGGTTTGCGCCCATTTGTCCAGATGCAGAAGCAAACATGACAGGGATCACAGAACCTACCAACGCTCCAACCGGGCCCGGAATAAAGGTTTTAACCAGGGTTGAAGCAAACTGCCCACCGGCAGCGCCCAGAGCAGAACCAACCACGTTACCTGCAAATTCAAGAGTTGCAACCGATTTAACCGCTTTTGAGAACGAAGGCTTGTTTCCATGGATCATGTCGATGGCAAGATTCGTGCCTACGGCAACCGTGGTTGTAATTGCAAGATTAGAAAAAGAGAAGCTGTTTTTAAGAGAGCTCTTAGCGTTTTGAACGCCTTCTGTTACACCCTTGGACAATTTGCCCGAAAATGTGTCGGCGTATTGCACATTTTCAGAAGCGTTTACAGCGGTTTTATCGCCGCTTTTAGAGTTATCACCGTCAGAAATTTTTCCGTCTTCAAAAGTCTTGCTCTTGTCAATAAGACCAACACGCTGCCCAACCGCAAAAATCTTGGCTCTCACTGCGGTGACTATTTTCTGCAAACTGGCTTTAATCAAAGCAATGATAGCCTTAAGCTTATCTGCAGAAGCAGCAAATTTACCACTTGTTTCAATTTTCGCAGCCTGCGCACCCAGCTGTTCTACCCCATACGCAATCTGCTGATCGTAAGAGAGGGAAGTTGGCGAGGCGCCGGCTGCCAGGTTGGTCTTTGCCTGAGCCGCAGAGGTTTTAAGGGTAGTTCCGAGCAAAGACTTGGCATTGCCAAGAATTGCCTTCAGGCGCTCTGATATACTCATCGCTTCCATGTTTGAGGGAGCGATCTTGTTATAAAGCGGAGTAGCAATTCTTTCCATACTGGAAAGAGTGCTCTGCGCCGTTCTGATATTGTTCTGCAGGCTGTTCAACTCTGGCAAAACATTATTCAGCACAGAGATGTCAACTGGGTGGCTATTTGAAACGGGAATAGACACCTCTGCCGTCTGGGCATAGGCACCAAAAGTTGTCAGAACAAACATTATCACCGTCAACAACGAGACTCGCCGCAACGATCTTCGATTAAAAACTTTCATATTTCGTTTTCCTCCGCTCTTTAAAAGAGCAACAAACAGACTGTCGGTACAATTATGCTGATAATTATAAGAACGAAGCAGCCTGCTGTCAATGAAGTTTCGACGCAGATTATAGCTTTTGACTTAACTCCGGGCTTCAGCGTAAGATTATAGAATAGTATCCACGGGCAGTTTTTAACAAGCCGAAAAACCTGGAGTCTTAGAATGTCACATAGTTTGAACATAAAATACGTCGTTATTATCCTGGCTATCTTCTGCCTGACCTATATCACCGGGCAGGCTTTTGGTCCCACCGTGCCGCAAAGCGGCAAATGGGAGGCAATCAGCTCATCTCAGATAGTTCAAGCTAAGATAAATGATCAGATTGAGCGTGTCTGCTTACCCAGAATTAAATTTAAAGATGAGATCGACCAGAATTATTTAAAAAAGCAGCTTAAAGAAGGTATTCCAACGCAGGAAGCGATTTTTCATCTCTACCACGACGGGCTTGGACGCCCACAGAAAAAGGGCGGAATGTATTACGCCTCTGATGTATATCTCAAAGACATGAAACTCACATACACGGGCTATCTGCAAAAACTTGGCTACAAATTTTCTGTAGGTGAAGTGCCCGCCTTTGAAGACAAGGAGTTTTTGCGCGACATTCTTTACAGCGACCACATAACAACGGCAGAAGAAAAAGAGAAAGAAAAAAAGAAAAAAGAAAAAGACGCTGAGGGTAACGACGAAGAAAAACAAGGCAAGACAAAAGCTTTTGGCATGCGTGTCACTACTATATTTGACGTCTTGCCGGCCGGAGTGATCCCCCCGAGAATAAGAGCTCAGCAGGAAGAAATCGCCCGTCGGGTAAATTCTCTTAAAAACCGCCCTTATGAAACTGAAATTATTCAGATCGACCCACTGCGGTGGGCTACAGGCAAAATGGGGCTTATAAAAGAAGACGGCTCTATCATTGCCGCCAACATAGAGGGACAGCAGCATGAGCTTCAGATAAGGCCACCAGAAACAAAAAACTGGCTTACTCCCGAAATGATAGCAGAACTTAATGGACAACCATGCGAATTTGTTATTCAAAGATACGCAAACGGGCTCGAAGTTTTAGCAAACAATCGTTATCAGTTGCGTGACATATACTTCAGCAAACTCAAACAGAGCTGGGAAGAATGGCTACAAAAGCATGGCCTCTCATGCCCCGAGTTTAAAGCAGAACCGTCATACGCATCAGGCACAATCGCGCTCGAAGTAAAACTGGTAACCGGCAAATGGAGCGGCATAAAAGCACCCGTGCTCTGTCAGATAGACTTTGAAAAAAACAATGATCTGGTACAGCAATCCGAACTTATACGTATCTTTCCCCCACGACCACGCCCAAAAAAGTTTGCAGGCTTTGCCAGGCATTTTAACCAGCTTTTTAACGGCAAAGAAGCTGACGTATCTATTCTTGTGTGCCCAGACGGAAAACCTTACCACGAACTCGGCCAAAAACGCGCCAGGCGAATTTATTTTCCAGAACAGAAAGCAACCCTGGAAATGCTGCAAAATCAGCTTCTCACCGGCAAAATCAGATAATTTGACTTGCCGGCTTATTATAAGGTAGTTTTCAACAGGATAATATTTAAGAAACAGGAGAGAGTGATGAACAACGCGGTATTTAAAATCAACACCCCGGCGAACGAACCGATTCTCGGTTATTTAAAGGGTTCAAGAGAACAAAAGGCTCTGACCGAAGAACTAAACAGACAGACAGAAACTGTCATTGAAATACCTCTCATTATCAACGGGCAAGAAATAAAAACAGGTAAAACAGGCGAATTCAGAATGCCGTGCGATCATCATCATGTCATGGCGCGCTACCACATGGCCGGCGAAAAAGAAGTTAAAATGGCCATAGACGCTGCCTGCCAGGCACAGTTATCATGGGAAAAAGTTCCGTGGACTGATCGAGCCGCTGTTGCCCTTAAAATAGCCCGCCTGATATCAGATAAATACAGATTTGTTCTCAATGCCGCGACAATGCTGGGTCAGGGCAAAAATATTTTTCAGGCAGAAATTGATTCTGTCTGCGAAACGGTCGATTTTTTGCGATTCAATGCCGCGTTCATGTCGCAAATCTATGCAGAGCAGCCAAATTCTGACGCAACCCAGATGAACCGCCTTGAATATCGCCCTCTTGAAGGCTTCGTTCTTGCGATCTCGCCGTTCAATTTTACCGCCATCGCCTCTAACCTGAGCATGGCTCCGGCCATCATGGGCAACGCAGTAGTCTGGAAACCGGCTACAGCAGCAATTTTATCTAATTATTATTTAATGAAAATTTACAAAGAAGCCGGACTACCAGATGGCGTCATCAATTTTCTGCCAGGTCAGGGTTCTGTAATCGGCAATACCGTTTTTGCTGATCCGCGACTGGCCGGAATTCATTTTACCGGTTCGACATCTACCTTCAATTCATTCTGGCAGGAAATAGCCAAAAATCTGAGCAATTATCGCACTTACCCCAAGATCGTCGGCGAAACAGGCGGCAAAGACTTTATCGTTGTTCATTCTTCGGCAGACATTGAAGCGGCCGCAACCGGTATTGTCAGAGGGGCATTCGAATACCAGGGCCAGAAATGCTCTGCATGTTCACGCGTCTACGCGCCCGCTTCAATATGGCCAGAAATCAAGAATCGTGCGCTTAACATGCTTGCCGAAATCAAGGTTGGCGATGTGCGCGACTATAACAATTTCGTCAATGCTGTAATTGATGAAAAATCTTTTGACTCGATCATGAGCTATATTGAACGCGCCAAAGCAGATAAGTCGGCAAAAATCATAGCCGGCGGCAAGGGCAACAAAGAAAAAGGCTGGTTTATTGAGCCAACAATTATTGAAACCACCGACCCGAATTTTTTAACCATGCGTGAAGAAATTTTTGGGCCAGTTGTGACTGTTTATGTTTATGAAGACGCAAAATACGAAGAAACCCTGAAACTTTGCGACAGCACTTCGCCATACGCACTTACCGGTGCAGTGTTTGCGCGAGACCGCATGGCCATACTCAAAGCCTGTGATCTTTTAAGATATTCTGCCGGCAATTTCTACATCAATGATAAGTGCTCGGGAGCAGTCGTGGGCATGCAACCCTTCGGCGGCGCCAGAGGCTCAGGGACCAACGACAAAGCCGGTGGCATTCTTAATCTGATCCGCTGGACATCACCAAGAGCCATCAAAGAAACGTATATGGCCCCAACCAATTACCCGTACCCTTACATGGATTGACGAATAAAAAAATCGCAGCCATAGCATCAACAAATATGCTGTGGCTGCGATTTTTCACATCAGGAATATGCCAGTTTAAGCCCTTCTTCTATAG